>JACIWR010000007.1 GCA_014360845.1 Anaerolineae bacterium | reverse complement strand
GTTGATCGCGAATGTGCACGGGCAACGCGAATCTTTTGTAGCTACAACTCACAGCATTATTGTACTTCATTCACCGTACTTTGTCCAGCAAGGTGACTGTGGCGGGTGCGCTTCTGTTTGGGGGCAGGTTTGTCCCGTAGCGGCCGACCGCTGCTGCGTCCTGAGTGAAAGCGAAGGGCTGCGCCCTGAGCGGAGACGAAGGGCTGCGCCCTGAGCGGAGACGAAGGGTGTCGGCCTACGGCGGGCAAGGCTTGTCCTGAGCCCCGTCGAAGGACCGCCGTCGCTGTAGGGGCGCAGCGGTGACAGCTCTCCTGCCGTTGGCAGGGGCTTCTCCCAAAACAACGGCGCTGTTCCCGGTCCAACGAGAACAGCGCCGTGCATAGCCTAGTGGCGGCTTGGGAAGACAAAACGTGATTGAATGCCTGAAGTCAGCGCATCAGAGTGGAGAGAGCCAGGCCCAGCAACACCTGCGCCAGCAGGGTCCCGCCCCACAGCAGGTACGCTGCCACCCGCTCCCTGGAGCGCAGGATCAGGCCCAGCACCCCGTTAGCGCCCCAGATCAGGAGGCCAATCACGGGCAGCACGAAGAGGCTGCGACGCGCGCCGCTGCGGTCTACCGCGCCGGTGGTGTCGAAATGCAGGGGCACGGTGGCCGGTAAGCCCGGATAGCGCCAACACAGGTAGGCAAAGAGTACCGCCACCAAAAGCAAGCCCAGCCCCAGCAAGATGTGCGCCGGGCGGTCGCTCCAAATGTTCCAGGTGGCGAAGCGAGCCGGTTGCGATTCCTGGTTCCAGAGCTTGAGGGGTCCCAATTGGCGGCGGGCTTCGAAGGCTTGCGTGAATGCTTCTTTGTCCGCCGGGGAGATGGCGTAGGTCAGCGTAGGAGTAACCACCAGGATTTGCTCTTCCAAAGGCACGGTGGCGTAGAAGAGGGTCAGACCCAACCCGGATAGATGGCCGTGTCCCAGCCAGAAGCCAGGCCAGCGTATCCCTTGCATACGGCCCTCCAAAGAATGACCGGCACCGGGGATAAGCTGCTGGATACTGGTCATGGGGATGATCTGTTTCGTCGCGCCACAGGTGATAACCAGACCATTGCGGTCCACGCTGTATCGCATACTCATCAGGCTGTACAGCCAGTAGACCATCAATACCAGCGCCGGCAAACTGAAGGTTACGAGCAATCCCAAAGCGAACGACAACAGATTCACCGGCTTGCGGGTAATCCATACCGCCAAAAGAACATCCACAACCAGGATGCCGCTAACTATACCCAGGCCGGTGATAAGGCCTCGAGTACGAGGTGGTTTCCAGTCCACAGTATTCTCTCCAATAAAAAGAGTATGGTCTCAACCGGACGCGGGGCCGGTTCTCACCCGGCCTCCGCGCCGGGATAGACCGGGGTGCACCAGGCCCGGTACTTGGGCACTCTGCCGTGCACGACGTCGAAGTAAAGAGCGCGGAGCCGTTTGACCACAGGGCCCATCCGGCCGTCACCGACGGGACGATGGTCTATCTCCACGATGGCCGCTATCTGCACACCCGTGCCGCAGAAGAAAGCTTCGTCAGCCGTGTAGAGCTCACTGCGGTCAATCCGCCGCTCTATCGTCTCCAGATGCAGTTCCTCCCGTGCCAGCTCTATAAGCGTCGCCCGGGTGATGCCCTCCAGGATGTTTTCCGTCACCGCCGGGGTGATAAGCCGGCCGTCTTTAACCAGAAACAGATTCTCGGCGCTCCCTTCGGAGACATGGCCGTCCTGAGTGAGGACGATGGCTTCGTCGTATCCGTTCAGCACGGCGTCGGTTTTAGCCAGCGCCGAGTTGATGTACGCCCCGGTGATCTTGGCCCGGGCCGGGGCTGCGTTATCGTCCACCCGACGCCAGGAAGAGACCCCAGCCCGCGCGCCCTCTTCCCGCTCGATGTAGCGACCGAAAGGCACGGCGAATATGGCCAGATCATCTTCCAAATCGTGCAAACGCACTCCGATGCCTTCGGAGCATTTATAAGCCAGGGGGCGGATGTAAGCATCTTGACGGTATCCCTCCCGGCGCAGCAATTCCACAGTCAAGTCACCGAGCTGTCCCACGGTGTACGGCAGTGCGATGTGCAGAATGCGAGCCGAATGCAGAAGCCGCTGGTAATGCTCCTTCATGCGAAAGACGTATAGCTGCTCGGCTTCCTCGTTCCAGTAAGCACGGATGCCCTCGAAGCAGCCGGTGCCGTAGTTCAGGGCATGGGTCATGATGCTGACCTTGGCTTCTTCTATGGGCACAAACTGTCCTTTGAAAAACGCGTACTGGGGCATTGGTCTTCCTCCTTTGGAATGTGTGTACACACGGTCACCGCTCCATCATTGGCATGGTTGACCACCGCTGCCGTGAAATTTACACTGGGTGCTTACTGCAACTTAACACATATAGCTGCTCAGCCCGGATTGAAATCGCTCCCCCTGGGCGTTTCGCGCCAGGTGTCGGCCTGCGCGGAGACTCCGAGGGCCTTTTCACAGGTTATCGAGCGTGCGTCAGCCCGGAGGCGGGAGGTCAGAGATAGGTGACGACCTCATCCAGCCCGCGCCGGCTGGTCTGACGCTCGCTGGGCCGGAGGGGATAGCCGATGGGGACTATGGCCACCGGTCGCAAGTGCTCGGGCAGTTGCAACACCTGGGCTGCTGCTCTTTCGTCAAAGGCTCCGACCCAGCAGGAACCCAAATCCAGCGCCGTGGCAGCCAACAGGATGTGCTCGGTGGCGGCGGCCGTATCTTGCAGGCAGTATAGATTGCTTCCCCGGGGCCCGTAACGCGCTGCAGAGCGAGCCGGTTCCGCACAGACGACGATCACCACCGGTGCTTCGGCGATGAAGCGCTGCCCCCAGGCGGCTTTGACCAGCAGTTTCTTGATTTCCGCGTCGCGCACAACGAAGAAATGCCACGGTTGGCGATTGCCCGCCGAGGGGGCCAGGATGGCCGCCTGTAGGATTCGCTCCACGACCTCCGGCGCCACATCGTGTTCTACGTTAAAGCGTCGCACGCTATGTCTTTTCTCAATAGCTTTCCAAAAGTCCATACTCACTCACTTTCTAACCGTGGTCCAGAGACCAATCGGCCAGCCAGTTCTCAATCTCTTGCAGCAACTGGTACTCGGTCATATCCATGCGCAGCGGCGTGATGGAGACGTAGCCCTGAGCCAAAGCCCAGATGTCGGTACCCTCCTCATCCGCCGCGCCACCAGGGGGTTCGCCGCCGATCCAATAGTAGGGACGGCCGCGAGGGTCTTGGCGCTCGATGAGCACGTCGCGGTACACCCGCCGGCCCAGTCGAGTGACGCGCACTCCGGCGATCTCCCCGGCCGGCCGGGCCGGGACGTTGACGTTGAGCAGGGTGTGCGGCGGCAAGCCGTGCTTCAGTACCAGGCGCGCCACGCCAGCGCCCACTTGCGCAGCGTATGAGAAATCGCTTGCCTCGTAGGAATCCAGGGAGACGGCGATGGACGGAATGCCGGAGATAACGCCCTCCATAGCGGCGGCCACCGTGCCCGAGTAAGTAATATCCTGTCCCACGTTGGCCCCCTGATTGATGCCCGAGACCACCAGGTCGGGGAGACGTGGGCCCAGGACGCCCAGCACGACCAGGGCGACACAGTCTGAAGGTGCGCCGGTGGAAGCGTAGGCCGGGGTGCCATCGGGCAGGGTCACAGAGGTGACGCGCAGGGGTTTGTGCATGGTTTTGGTGTGTCCCGCCGCCGACCAGTTATGGTCCGGGGCCATGACGGTCACCTCACCCACAGAGTTCAACGCCTCCCTCAGCGCCAGCAACCCGGGGTGATGAACGCCATCGTCGTTGGTGAGAAGGATATAGCTCATGCTTCCCCGCTCCCGGTTTCCAGTAGTGAACCGCTGAGCCGCCGCACGAACTCCCAGGCCCGACGGAAGACTTCCTCCTTGTCCAGGTCCTCAGTGATGACGTGACCGCTGTTCTCCAGCCAGACCATCTCCTTGTCGGTGGAACTCACCCGCTCGTAGATGTAAGGCATGTTACGCGGCGGGACCTGGGTGTCGGCGCGGGAGTGCATCAGCAGCAGGGGAGCTTCAACCTCGGGCAGGTCTTCGTCCAGGTGACGCATGAAGCTCAGCAGGCTAATGGCGCAACGCGTGGGTTGGCGGTCATAGTCCACGTGCCATTGTTCCACCGTCGGATCGTGGAAATCGCTGGGGCCCTTTTTGGAAAAGCGGATGAAGTGCTTTAGCACGGGCAGCAATGGAATGCGCCGGTCGTCCACCTGAAGCGGTGTGGCCATGGCCACCAGCCCCGCCACCTGATTGTGCGCGCCCAGGTGCAGGGTGAGCATCCCGCCCAGGGATAGGCCCATGACGAACACTTTCTCACACCTGGTACGCAACTCCTCCAGTCCCGCCTTGGCCGAAGCGTACCAGTCGCGCCAGCCGGTCCGCTCCATGTCGTAGATGTTCGTCCCGTGGCCGGCCAAACGCACGCCGAGCACCGTCACCCCCCGCGCGGCCAGGTACTCGCCCAGACCGCGCATCTCGTTAGGCGCGCCGGTGAACCCATGGATGAGGACCGCACCCACGGGCCCACCGTCGAAGGCGAAAGGCTCTCCACCAGGCATGAATTCAGGCATTGTGCTTTTCCTCCGAATTTTCTTGATTGTAGAAGAAGCGGTCGTCCTGCTCCCGTTTGAACCGCTCCAGGAAGAACACGCCCACGGCGTAGATAGCCGCTGCCACCGGGATACCGAAGATAAAACCCCACACACCTACCAAGCGTACACTGAGCATCAGCGCTATCAGGACAAGCAAAGGAGGCATACCCACCATCTCGCTGATGATCTTGGGAATCAGAAACTGCAGGAGGAATTGCTGATACAGGAAGGTAGCCACCAGCAACCAAAGCGCCGTGGTGGGGTTCTGGAATAGCGCGATGGCCGGCGGTAGAAACATACCGATGGGCGCACCGATGATAGGCACCAGCATGACCAGCCCACTGATGATACCCACCGCCACAGCAAAGCTCACGCGGGCTATGGTCATGGCGACGATGACGAACACACCGTACAGTGCTGCCATCAATAACTGGCCGCGCACGAACCCGCCAAAAGTACGGTCCAGACTGCGGGCGGCGAAAGCCACTTCGTCCTGATACTGTACGGGGACCATCTCGAACAGCCGCTGGCCCAGCCGTCTGGCGTCCAGAGTCATATAGAAGCCGAGCACCAGGACCAAGAAGATGTTGACCACGGCTGAAGTTACCTGGCGCACGATGAGCACAGCGTTTTGAATCACCAAAGCCCCCAACATCTCCGCCCGTTGGACAAGGGTTTTCTGATCATATAAAGAACTCAGGTCGAGGTGGATATTCCAACGCGCCAGGTCGGTTTGAAGGTCGGCGAGAAGGCCAGGAAGCTGACGCAGGTA
The DNA here is from genome assembly GCA_014360845.1 of Anaerolineae bacterium. Classification (GTDB taxonomy): domain Bacteria; phylum Chloroflexota; class Anaerolineae; order JACIWR01; family JACIWR01; genus JACIWR01. Next base: position 23,321 of record JACIWR010000007.1, on the reverse strand, counting down.
ACCGGGTAAATTGCGCCCCAGTTGGATGAGCTGAGCCACAATCACCGGCACCAGGTAAATGCTGACCAGAACGATCATGACCATCAGGCCGAGATAGACGGTGATGGCCGCCACGCGGTGAGACACGGAGAGGCGGTCGAGGGCATCGGCCACGCGATCGTTCCAATGCTTTCTGGCGAAAGCCACCAGCCAGCGGGTGATGTGGCGTTCGCTGAGCCAATCCACCACCGGGCGCAGGATGAAAGCCAGCAACCAGGCCAGGGCCAGCATGGCGATGATGTCCCCAAACAGCTTGGCCAGTTGCCACATCTGCTCAACGAGAAAGACGAGGGCAGCGGAAGCGACTAGAATGAGCGTTGTGCGTAAAAGGCGACTTTGTTCCATGTTTATTCGTTTCCCACTCTTGACAAGGTTCGTACTGCCCAGATGCAAAAGCTACAAAGCACAGAATGCCATCTTCCAGCACAAATGTGCTTCCTATTCGAGCAACTCGGCCCAAAATTTTCCTATATCCTCGTTATCCAGATTCGAGTTCAGCAGCCATCCAAGGGCCGCACCGCAATCCCGGCAAAAGGCGTAACTATCGGTCCGGTCAATTGCTCTCGGGTGTTCCCAATCGCGAGCTACATTAACCATGGTCTGCTTCGACGCCAGCACCAGGATAACATCATGAGTCAGAGCTTTCAGGTTGGCAATGTGCACAGAGAGAGGGTTCTCCGAGTGAACCACGTAGCGATTAATGAGAACGAACCCCGGCTCTTTAAGAGCAATGGTGAGAGCGGCCCACGCTTTGGGATTCCAATGATGAAACGTAAAGATGAGACGGCCATGATCCTTCCGCAGCACTCGATGGCATTCGGCAAAGATGGCGCTGAGGACTTCGGCATACTGTCCCTCACCGTTGGTATGCGGGTCAACGGCAGATTCGGCCAGCTCATAGTCCCATTGTACACCAACAGGAACCAACCTTCTAAGCCAGACCCGAAAGAAAGCAGCTAGGTCGCTATATTGCACGCTGTCAAAATAGGGCGGGTCGGTGACAACATAATCTACACTGTTGTCATCCAAGTTCAACGAAGCTGACGAGCCTTGGATCAAGAGAAAACGGTGACTTCCCTGGCGCAAGTCCGTGCAGTGGGTAACTTCGACTCCGGCATCTACCTCACCCCGCAATGTGATTTTTCGAACATCGCTTTGCTTGATCAGCCGCTCCTGTGGATTCTGGGCCCACTGGCGGGCGCGGCGGATGCGATCGTGAAATAGCTTCTGCAAAGTGCCAGAGGTCATTTCAGGATAAACGGGATTGTTTTCCAGAGCTGTATAGGGAAAAGAATAGGCATGGTGTGAGAAAGTGTGTCGAATGGCCCCTGGTCTCCGCTTATCTGCGCCCTTGTATCCACATAACATCGAATTGAATTCCAAAGAAGTGGATATGAGCAAAGCCATATTCAAACGGATAAGCGGCTCCAGGTCAGATAATAAATCAATAGCGTGGTGTAGATAAAGCAACTGGCGACTCGAGAAGAGATCAAGATAGCTCGTAATCCCGCGCTTAACCAAATCGTTAGACTTGGGACCTGGCTTGACTGTGAAATCGGTGCGAGGGCCAAAATCGAGAGCAGCACGAGCTTCGTTGGCCTGATGGATGAGGTCCAGGTCACCTGAAGTAGGGCGGGCGAAGAAAAGGCCGTGGTGCGAACAATTCCCGACCACTGCTATGGGCACGTAACGGGCATAAAAGGGCTGGCGCCTATCGCTTTGATAAGGCACGCCACAGACGGGACACGATGTAGTGCTCTTTTCCACAACAGGCACAGCTTGCGCACGGTCTGCGCACTCACATGTACCGTGGGTGATGTTGTGGCAACGAGGGCACAGGCGAATTACAGAGCCGTCAGACTCGTGGCGCAGATCGTACGAGTCTACGAGTAATGCCGGGCCACACTCGCAGGTGCATTGAAGGCCGTAGAGGGTAAACTGGACCTCGGTGGTCAGCCCACAAAAGGGGCAAGATGTGACGAAGAAAGGTGATAGCCGCTGGCGAAGAGCTTCGAAAAACTCAGCAAAGGCCGTTTCAAGCCGCGATAGTGGAATATCTGAAAGAGTAGCACGAGCCTGAAGTATGGGAATGGGGTCAATATCTGCGCCGATAACGTTGGCTCCTAAGCGGATGGCCTCATGCAGTGTGGTGCCGCCTCCCATCATCGGATCAAGGACAATTTTGCCTTCCAGCCCCCCCGGCGCGTAGTAGTCGCGCTGGTCTTCGTTCTCCACAAGGTGCTTGAGAATCAAACGGAAAGTACTACCACAGCGCCGTGCCCACCACTTATGAAGATAAGTATTGGGCCGGTACAGGTGCTTATTGTATGATTCGAGCCGGGCGATCTCATTGGCGAAAGCGACGTCAAAGTGTGTGTCAATAGGCAATTCACCATGATCGCTGCTGTCTGTCTTGGATGCGAATGGAAGACTTAACTGGTAGGAGACATGCATTGCCTACTCGCTCACAATATCCGTCAAAGTGGGGGCGTCTGGCGGATAGCCATCGCCCAGTTTTTCATCCAGTTTTTCTTGCAGATGGTGGAGGAAATCATCCACCGCCCCTGGCACAGGTGTAGTGATCTTGTCCAGAGCTGGATGGAATGGAGTGTATACCGTCTGGCGAGGAACAAGGCGATAGCGATTGACCGCCGCGTCCAGTTCGAGACCATAAACGAGCCAGGCAATATCTGCCTGGGCGGGTTGGGTCGTAGGGAGAGCGGGCAGGGTTTTGTAGAAAGCTTCGTGCAAAGCAACGGCTTGCTTCTTGCCCCAAGCCTTAAAAATGCTGCCTTTGTAAATCATCTGTGGCACTAAGCGCTTGCGCGAGGACGACAGATAATCAGGGCGCACATTGGTGGCGGTCCAGACCATGTTTTTCCGCTTCGCCCGGTCGGCCATGTAATGCTCGAAGGGTCGCCGCACGTTGCCCGAAATATAAACAGCCTGCACCTCTAGGGAAGCAAAGTCAGTGATTCGGCCGCGGTCATCATAAGCTACCAGTACGAAGTCAATGTTGCCTGCAGATTGACCATTCACATCAGTGAGTCGGATTTCTTGCAGCGATGTCCAAGATGTACCAGGCTCAAAGAAGAAGCGGGCTGCATCCTCGATGATGATCCAGTCTTGTCGAAAGCGAATAGGACAGGTAATAGCCAAGCTATCGCCGTCGAAAACGCTACACACACCCAGTGGATCTCTCGCCCTATCTTTGGTACAAGAAGGAACTTTGTTGTTATAGGGACATAGTTTGTTCTTGCGATAGCGCTCAGCCTCGGTAGACAGGTTGTCCACAGGAAAACCGAAAACTTCTGCCAGCGGGTGATTGGGCATTAGCGATTCTCCTCGTCACTTATGTCTGATCTTCCGGCGGCGGCAATAACACCTCGCGAGCGCGGCTGCCCCCCTGAGGCGGCCCCACGTATCCCTTCTCTTCCAAAAGATCAATCAATCGCGCGGCGCGAGAATAGCCGATGCGCAGCTTGCGTTGCAGCAGCGAGATAGAAGCCCGATTGCTCTCGCGCACTACTTCGATGGCTCGCTCCAGCAAATCGTCTTCGGGATGAGCTTGTTTCGCCTTCTGCTGCATTTCTTCCCACAGTGGCCGCTGGACAAAATCCTCCGGGGGAGCCGAGGTCAGATCGGGCACTTCCGCGGTGCGCGCCCCCTTCCAATAGCGGACCAGCCGGATGAGTTCGCGGTCGGAGACGAAGCAGCCCTGGAGACGCAGAGGTGCCGCCTGATCCGAGGCCATGTAGAGCATATCGCCCCGCCCCAGCAGACGCTCCGCGCCGCCCATGTCCAGGATCACCCGCGAGTCCACCTGGCTGGTGACGGCGAAGCTGATGCGCGCCGGGAAGTTGGCCTTGATCAGGCCGGTGACCACATCCACGCTGGGCCGCTGGGTAGCGATGATGAGGTGGATGCCGGTAGCGCGGGACATCTGGGCGATGCGACACACCAGCCGCTCCACCTCGTCGGGCGAGAGCATCATCAAATCGGCCAGTTCGTCTATGACGACCACGATGTAGGGCATGTGCTCGCCTTTGCCCGCCATCTTCTGATTGTAGATGTCAATGTTGCGCGCCCCCACGCTGGCGAAACGCCTGTAGCGCTGATCCATCTCACGGGTCACCCAGCGCAGTGTGCCCACCACCCGTTCCAAATCCACCACCACCGGAAACATCAGGTGGGGAATGCCGTTGAAAGTGGTCAACTCCACGCGCTTGGGGTCCACCATGATCAGCTTCAGGTCATCGGGGGTATTGTTGCAGAGCAAGCAGGTGACGATGGAGTTGATACACACCGATTTACCCGACCCCGTCGCCCCGGCGATGAGCAAATGGGGCATGGTGGCCAGATCGGCTACCACTGGCTGTCCGGATACATCCTGCCCCAGAGCCAATTTGAGCCTGGATGGCATCTGCTGGAACGTCTCGGTCTCCATCACACTGCGCAGGGAGACCAGGGCGATCTCGCTGTTGGGCACCTCAATGCCGACGATGGAGCGGCCCGGAACCGGGGCCTGGATGCGTACCGGGGAGGCGGCCAGGGCCAGCGCCAGGTCATCGGCCAGAGCCTGGATTTTGCTCACTTTAACTTTGGTGCGCCGTCCCCCGCGCCCATCCACAAAGCCAGGTGCTACGCCGAACTGGGTGATGACCGGCCCCTGATTGACCTCCACCACGCGGACCGGCACGCCCAGGCTGGACAGCGTCTCCTCGATAATGCGCGCCCGCTCTCGAATCTCTGCCTCGCTCATCTCCTGCTCGCTGCTTTCCTCTAAAATCTGGTCGAGAGGAGGCAAGCGCCACTCCTGTTGTCCGCCGATAATCACCGGCGCGAAGACCGATTCCGACGGTGCCGGGGACGGCTCGGGGCGGGCAAAGGGACGCAGCAAAGACGGGCCAGATGCGGATGGAGATGGAGATGGGGGTGAGGGCGCTGGTGCCGACGTCGGCAAGCTCTTGCTGCGCTGCCCGGCAAGCCCATTGCGGCGGATGGTCATGGGGCGGAAGCGGGCATGGTACAGGTCCAGGAGCCGTTGCCAGGCCTGACGCAGAGCCGGAAGCGCCTCGTTGAGGGAGACGCCCAAAAGCAAGATAAGAATCACAGCGGCGAGGGTCAGGATGACCACCAGGGCTCCGATGCGGCCTGTCGCCGAGACCACTAGCTGGCTCACTACCCAGCCCAGATAGCCCCCGCCACCGCCCGCGTCGGCCAGGGCCAGCGGGTCCTCAGCCCCGGCCAGCAGGTGCAACAGGGCCAGAACCAAAACAAACAGGGCACTGATGCCTATCACCCGCTCCCAGCGCAGGGGCAGCTCATGTCCCATTCCTGTGAGCAGTAGCCAGATTCCGGCCGCAGCCATGCCGATGAAAGACACATAGGCTCCCCAGCCCAAAAGAGTGCGCAGCAGAGTCAACCAGCCCGTGGTCAGCACCCCCTGGCTAAGGGGGAGAATGCTGAGCAGGGTGAGCACGGCCAGCCCCAGCAGGACAATGCCCGCCAGTTGCGCGCGGAGCGCGGGGCTAAGCTGGATCACCGGGGTAGGTGTTTTTCGTGTTCGTTTCCTGCGGGTCGTACGTTTCCTTTTGCTCATAGCTCAAATGTTCTCCCTAGAGCTATGCACATTATACCATAATCTTCCCGAAAGCGGAAGTGGACAGTCTACGCGGCTGTATTTCAACGTGGGGCGAGTAGGGCAGGGCCCTGCCCCGCCGCATCCGCGTCGCGCCACGGGCCCAACCTACTTGGGGCGATTTGTGGCTGAAACACGCACTTAATTGCACAGGTAGAACAATTTAGAGATCAATTACGCGGCAGGGCGAAGACAAAGGTCGCTCCCTGCCCCGGGGCGCTCTCCACCCACACGCGCCCCTGATGGGCTTCGATCACCGCTTTGACCAGGAACAGACCCAGGCCCGCCCCTTGAGTGCGGCGGCTGAGGCTGCTCTCCACCCGGTAGAAGCGGTCAAAAATGTGCTCCTGCTCCTCTTTGGGGATGCCAATGCCCTCATCGCTTACGGCCACGTATACCCAATCGTCATCAGCACGACCACTGACGCGGATCGTTCCCCCCTGGGGCGAGTACTTAATCGCGTTGGAAAGCAAGTTGTTGAGCACCTGGCGCAAACGCTCCATATCGCCCCGCACGGCAGGAAAGTCGGGAGGGAAATCCAGGCTGAGGATATGCTCCCGCGTCTGAGTGCGGAATTTCTCCACCGTTTGCGCGGCCAATTTGTCCAGGGCCACGTAGCCCATCTCCAGCTTGAAAGCACCGGCCTGCAATCGTGAAGCGTCGAGCAAGTTATCAATGAGTTGATTTAGACGGTCACTCTCTTCCTCGATAACGGCTAAACTGTCGCGCAAGGTCTGCTCATCCCATTGAGCATCCTCGCGCCGCAGGGTGCTGGCATAACCTTTAATCAGCGACACCGGTGTTTTCAACTCGTGGGAGATAACGGAGATGAAAGTGGATTTCATCTCCTCCGCTTCGCGGAAGTGGGTGATGTCGCGCACATTAGCGATGACGTTCACTAATTCCCCCTCGTCGTCGAAGAGGGGAGAGTAAGCGATGCCCACGGTGATCACACTCCCGTCGGCACGGGTGATGTCGCCCTCGATGTACAGACGCTCGCCGGGGCTTTTGAACTTAAGCGGGCATTCGGCCTCACAGATGCTGACCCCCTGCTCTCGATCGCAGAGATCAATCACCTCATCACACGGTCGGCCTATAGCCTCCTGAGCCGGAACCCCGGTCATAGCCTCGAGGGCTTTGTTGAACACTTGTATCCGCCGATCGGGGTCCAGAATCATGATGCCGTCGCCGGAATTGGCGATGATGGCATCCAGGCGGCGCTTCTCCCGGGTTACCTCTTCATATAGGCGGGCATTATGCACGGCGATGGCCGCCTGATCGGCGAAACTGGACAGCACTTGTCGATCGTTAAGGGAGAAGGCGGTCCCCTCGGTGCGGAAAATGTAGATCATCCCCATCAGAGAGTGGCGGATGGCCAGGGGCAAAGCGACCACCTGACGCAGGGGCAACCCCAGCGCAGCCGAAACCAGGGCCAGTTTCATCTCCAGGTCGGGCACGGTCCAGCGCGCCAGATCGGTCCCCTCCAGACGCCGAGGAATATCGGCGAATAGGGGTGCGAACAAATGCGGAAGCTGGGCCGGCAGGCCATAGGTGGCCCGCACGCGAAAGGACCCGTCATCTTGGCGCAAAGCTATGAGCCCGGCGCGACCGCGCAACATCTCCACGGCGTACTGGATAATCAACCGCAACACGGCGTCCAGGTCCAGTTGCGAGGTGATGGCCCGGCTGATCTCCAGCAGATATTCCCGCTGCCGCAATTGATAATCCCGCAGCACGATACCCTCCTGCCCTCCCACAGGCTACAGACCTTGCGGGAGGGTTGGGATCACTGCAATAACCGCAGAAACAAGGGCGTGAAAGCCAGCGATACCGTGGCCACCAACTGCACCAGGATGTCCAGGGTAGGCCCGGCGGTGTCCTTAAGCGGATCGCCCACCGTATCGCCGATGACGCTGGCCTTGTGAGCCAGCGAGCCACGTCCCCCCATCTCACCTTCCTCGATCCGTTTCTTAGCGTTGTCCCAGGCCCCGCCAGCATTGGCCATGAACAGAGCCAGGAAGATACCGCAGACGATGCACCCGGCTAGGAGCCCGGCCAACGCCTCCCGTCCCAGGATTAAAATGGTCACAAAAGGCACACAGATGGCCAGCAAACAGGGCAACACCAACTGCTTCAACGCGCCCTGAGTAGCGATGTCCACACAGTGGGTATAATCGGGCTGCACCACGCCATCCATCAGACCAACGATTTCCCGGAACTGACGGCGCACTTCGATGACCATCAACTGCGCCGTACGTCCCACCGACTTTATCACCATAGAAGCGAAGAAAGCGGGCAGCACCCCCCCGATTAACAGCCCGGCCATCACCTTGGGGTCTCGAATGTCGAGATGAACAATTTGCACCGCTTCGGAGTAGGCGGTGAGCAGAGAGATGGCCGCCGCTGCCGTAGCGCTAGAGGCAAAGGACTTGCCGATAGCCGCCGTAGTGTTGCCCACCGCATCCAGCCGGTCGGTGATATGCCGTATGCGCGGGTGCTGCTCGCTCATCTGCGCAATACCACCGGCGTTGTCGGCGATGGGACCGTAGGCGTCCATCGCTATGTTGAACCCCAGGGTAGAAAGCATACCCAACCCGGAGAGGGCGACGCCGTAAAGCCCGGCGAAGTGATGAGCCACGATCATGCCCACGCCCAGCAGGATCATGGACAGCACCGTGCTCTCCAGACCGACGGCCAGGCCCATGATGACATTGGTCGCTGCTCCCGTCTCGCTGGCCAGGACGATGGAATGAATGGGGCGCTTGTAGGTATAGTATTCGGTGTTCAGACCGATGAGAACTCCCACAGCCAGGCCAGCGGCAGTGGCGTAGAAAGCTCCCGGGTATTCCAGGTAGAAAAGGGAGAGAAGCAAAATGCCCAGCAAGGCCAGGACACTGCTGATCAACAACCCTACCCGGAAAGTGGCTTCCGGTTTTATCTTCTCCGTCTCGATGAGCAAGATCACGAACAGCACAGCCAGGGCCGAGGTCACCAGACCGTTGGCCACGGTCAAAAAGGGGAAGATGACCCCTTTCATGCCCAGATACAGACCTCCCACCCCCTGGGCAGTGGCACCGATGATCAGCGAGGAGATGATAGTATCGGTGTAGGACTGGTTCAGGTCGGAGCCCAGGCCGGCCACATCACCCACGTTATCTCCCACCTGATCGGCGACCACGGCGGCGTTGCGCGGGTCGTCTTCGGGAATGCCCACCTCCACTTTGCCCACCATATCAGCGCCGATGTCCGCCGCTTTGGTGAAAATTCCACCCCCGATGCGGACGAAGATGGCCACAAAGCTGGCGCCCATAGAATAACCAGTGATGACCGTTAGCGGGTCAGGTGTGAAGGGCAGCCGATCGAAGAGCAGATAAGTTCCCGATATGCCCAGGGCCGCCAGACTGACCACCGACATGCCCATAACAGAGCCGCCGGAGAAAGCCACGTGCAAAGCCTTGCTCAGGCCACCTCTGGCAGCAAAGGTGACACGACCATTAGCGCGGGTGGCAATGCTCATGCCGATGAACCCGGACAGGGCTGAGCAGAGGACTCCGATCACGAAGGCGAACATGACGTACACATTCAGTACCAGCGAGAGGAAAACGGCGAAGACCAGCGCGGTCAGGCCCATCACCACATACTCTCGCCGCATGAAAGCCGTCGCACCGATTTGGATGGCGCGAGAGATACTGGCAACTTCCTGAGGGCCGGGATCGTTTTTCAAGGTGCTGTAGGCCAGATACAAGCTGAAGGCCAGCCCCAAGAGGCCACAAAGAGGTACGAGGTACAGAATGGCATGGTCCATTGGGTAGTGACTCCTTTGCAAAAGTTTGATGTTATTCTGTAAATCGCCAGTGAGAGCGAAATTCCTGTCCGGGAACGGCAATTCTAACGCAACTCTAACGGTCTTCTAATACTATTCTAACACAAACCGCATACAATAGCAATCGAACTGAGTTCAAGAGTGCGCGAGGGGCGGAGCCTCGCTCCGCCGCACCGGTGTCGGGCGCACTCTCCGATGGAGCGATGTGGTGTAGCGTGATTACTGGGAAGGGGAGGTGATAATCATGTCAAGCCTTATCAGATGGCAGCCTTTTGAGGATTTGGTATCCTTGCGGGACGCGATGGATCGTCTGTTTGAGGAGAGCTTCATTCGGCCTCGCTCGTGGTTGATGCCTTTTGAGAGTGGGTTGGCCGTGGACGTTTACGAGACTGATGACAACGTAGTGGTCGAGGCGGCGCTACCGGGGGTCAAACCCGAGGAGGTTGAGGTCAGCCTGACCGGTGACGTATTGACCATCAAGGGCGAGACCAAAGCCGAGAAAGAGGAGAAAGAAGCGAACTATATCCGCCGCGAGCGCCGCTATGGTGCCTTCTGCCGCTCTATCTCCCTGCCGGGTGGGCTGGAAGGTGACAAGGCCGAGGCCGAGTTCGAGCACGGTGTCCTCAAGCTGACGATCCCCAAGGCCGAGTCGGTCAAGCCTAAAGTCATCAAGGTCAAAACCAAGAAATAACGGACCTCTCCAACCGGGAGACGAGAAAAATCTCGTCTCCCGGTTTCTTTTGGGGTAGGTCGGGTTGCCAACCCAACCCACATTGTTCGCACTCTTGACAAACAAACCGTCTTGTGTTATACTCTTCTTCGAATTCCACTACGCATCATAACAGTGCTGTGCTCTCTTCTCATCTACCCCGCCAATTCTATCATCGGCAGGGAATCTTCACCATCGTTCTAACTGAGGGAATGTTTCCTTGGGTAACAAACTGCTGACGGCTGATCTCAGCCTGATGCGCGATTTCAACAAAGCCCTGGTCCTCAGCCTGATTCACCGACAAGGACTTATTTCCCGCGCTGACATCGCCAAGCAGACTAACCTCAGTCGCTCCACAGTATCCAACATCGTTGCCGAGCTGCTGGCCGTTAATCTGGTGCAGGAGTCGGGTACTGGGCAATCCCAGGGAGGTCGCCGTCCCATCTTGATAGAATTCAACTATCAAGCTGGCTATGTGGTAGGCATCGAGTTGGGAGCCACTCACATCCTCATTGTTGTCACCGACTTAAAACCCCAAATCATCGTCAAACTTGAACATAACTTCGATTTAACTGCCGGGCCGGAGATAGGGCTCAGCCGTGTAGCAGAGTTTACCAGACAAGCCCTTTCGCAAGCAGGGGTCAGTTTAGACCAGGTAGTGGGGATGGGCCTGGGGGTGCCCGGTCCCGTGCGCCGTGACATGGGAGCCGTAGCTTTTCCTCCCATCATGCCCGGCTGGCACGCTTTTCCCCTACGCTCCCGGCTGGAAGAAGAGCTGGGCGTCATGATATATCTGGACAACGACGCCAATCTGGGAGCGCTGGGGGAATGGGCTCATGGAGCGGGGCGGGGGGTAGAGAATTTAGCTTATGTCAAAGTGGGGACCGGCATTGGCTGTGGTCTGCTCATCGAGGGCAAAATCTACCGCGGGCAGAGCGGCAGTGCCGGGGAAATCGGACACATCACCATTGATGAGAACGGTCCGCCCTGCCGTTGCGGTAACTACGGTTGCCTGGAGAGCATGGCTGCCGGACCGGCCATCGCCCACCGGGCTCAACTGGCCATAAGAGCGGGGCAGGAAACCCTTCTGAGCCAGGTGAAACCGGTAGAGGAGATAACCGCCGCCGATGTGTCACGTGCCGCCTCTCATGGTGACCCGTTAAGCCTGCAATTGTTTCATGAAGCCGGACGCTATATCGGAGTAGCCCTGGCCGGCCTGATCAATCTGTTCAACCCGCGTCTGGTCATCATCGGAGGCGGTGTGGCTCAGGCCGGGGATATTTTGCTGGAACCCATTCGTCGCAGCGTGCAGAGTCACGGGCTGAGAATTGCGGTAGAGAGCTGTCGCATTGTGCAGGCCCAATTGGGCCGCGAAGCAACGGCCCTGGGAGCGGTAACCCTGGTGCTGGAAAACATGTTCCGTACACCGGAGGTGAGTCTGGCAGACCGGGCTCCGCTCTCTATCGGCGTTTAAACCAGGGGCAGCGTTCGCTTTCTCACAGCCCGCGGCCTGTTATCCGCCACGGGCTGCAGAGGATAAATCCACTTTGGGTGAAGGGGGGGATGTCTTAGAGCCAAAAAGAGAACAGCGGAACGGAAACCGGAAACCAATCACCGGACGGGCAAAGGTGCACCGTCATTATAAACCACAATGATTGAGGAGGAGATTCGATGAAGAAGCTATTCGCTGTACTCACTATTCTGGTAGTGGCCAGCCTGCTACTCACCGCCTGTCCCAAGCCAGCGCCAAAAGAGGTCAAGATTCTCCTGTGGACCAAAGAAGGCGAGGCCGACGGCGGCCTTCAATTTGTGCAGGCTCTGGCCGACGCTTATCACGCCGAGCACGAGAACGTCACTTTTGAAGTGGTCAACAAGGACGTCGAGACTCTGCGCGAGGATTTCCAGACCGCCAGCCTGGCCGGCACACCGCCGGACCTGCTGTGGACGGTGAACGACCACGCCGGCCCCTTCACCACCGCCGACATCATCCAGCCGGTGGACGACCTCTTTGACCTGAGCAAGTACGTGGACTCGGCCCTGGCCGCCGTTGAGTTGGATGGCAAGCACTGGGGAGTGCCCATCGCCAACGGCAACCATTTGATGTTGCTCTACAACAAGGACCTCATCGCCGAGCCGCCCAAGGACACCGATGAGCTGTTCGCCAAGGGCAAAGAACTCACTACCGGCGAGCAATACGGCCTGGTCTGGAACCAGACCGAGCCCTTCTGGCTGGTGCCCTGGCTAGGTGGCTTCGGTGGCAAAGTGTTCGCCGAGGACGGGAAGACCCCCACCCTCAACACCCCAGAGATGGTCGCTACTCTGCAATTCCTGCACGACATGAAGTACGAGGCCCAGATCATCCCGGCGGAGAGCGATTACAATGGGGCCGACACTCTCTTCAAAGAGGGCAAGGCAGCCATGATCATCAACGGCGACTGGTCCCTGGGTGGGTACAAAGAAATCCTGGGGGACAAGCTGGGTGTAGCTCCCATCCCCAAGGTCACCGCCACCGGTCAGTGGCCCAAGCCCTACACCAGCGGTGTGTTCTTCATGCTTCCTAAAGATCTGTCGGGCGACAAGCTGGAAGTTGTCAAGGACTTCATCGCCTTCGTCACCAACAAGGACAATCAGTTGAAGATGGTGAAGGACCTGGCCCGCCTGCCCGCTCTGAAGGAAGCTCTGGACGATCCGCTGATCACCGAAGACCCGATCCTGAAAGGCTCAGCCGAGCAGATGACCTACGGCACGCCGATGCCCACCGTCATCGAGATGCGCTGCAACTGGGACGCCATGAAGCCTGAGATGCAAGCAGTCCTGGCCGATACCAAGACCCCGGAGGAGGCCGCTGCTGCCATGCAGTCGGCTGCCGAGGCTTGCATCGCCGCCCTGGAATAGTACCCAAGCGCATGATGCAGACGAGGAACGGAGTACTCCGTTCCTCGTCTGTTATCTGTTCACAGCGGTGACTACTCAGCCTATGCTCCAAGTCCCCGTCCCGGGGACGTTCCATGCGGCAAGACGCTGTCTTTTGCGCGGTTTTCTCAGCCGAGACGCCCCCGGGACGGGGGCTACGAGCCTGGGGAGGACAGTGCGCCTGCTAGCCTGAGTAGTAACTCACAGCGAAGCGCTGCTTTGCTGTGCCTCGCCGCCGTCCGAGTCCTGTCCGCGCCCTGGAGTCTCTCGGCAACGGCGTCGCTGAACCGGTTGGAGGAGGTGTTTTGATGGGAGGGTTGACGTTCGAGACCATCACCCGCAGTTTGGGCCAGGTGGGCATCACTGTGCTTCTCATCCTTGTGGCCTCCGTGGTGATAGAACTGATATTGTATTTCTTGCTGAGCAAGGTGTGGCGCAGCCGGTATACACTGCCCTTCATGCTCGTGGCCCCGGCTGCCGTCGGATTGGCCCTGCTGGTTGTGTATCCTATCGCTTTTGAAGTCGCTTTGGCTTTCAGCAACATGAGCCTCAAACACTTCAAGGACCCCACTTTTGGGTTAGCTCAGGGTTGGAACAACCTGCGGACGGTTTTTACCCAGCCCGTGTTGAAGCAGGTCGGCTTCTTTCCCGTTTTCTTCCGCACGGTATTGTGGACGGTGATCAACCTGGTCTTTCACGTCAGCGGAGGCATGGCCCTGGCTCTGTTGCTCAACCGGCCTATGCGCCTGCGGGGTCTGTACCGTACTCTGCTGGTCTTCCCCTGGGCTATCCCTCAGGTCATCGCCTGTCTGGCCTGGCGCGGGGAGTTCCACTTTGAGTACGGCTTCGTCAATGTCATGCTGACCCGTCTGGGTTTATCCCCTATCAGATGGATGACAGAGCCATCCTGGAACTTCGCTGCCATGTGCATCACCAACATCTGGTTGGGCATACCTTTCATGATGGTCATTTTCCTGGGGGGCCTGCAGAGTATTCCAAAAGACATGTACGAAGCAGCCGAGATAGATGGCGCTTCCGGCTGGCAGCAGTTCCGCAATATCACCCTGCCCTTGATGCAGCCGGTGATGACTCCGGCCATCATCCTGGGCACTATTTGGACTTTCAACAACTTCAACGTGCCCTTCTTTATCAACCAGTCGGAGTTAGAGACCTCAGACATCCTGGTCACAGCCTTGTTCAGGGCTGCTTTTGAGTATAACCGCTACGGCTTTTCCGCGGCCTTCGCCATAGTTATTTTCGCCATCCTATTCATCTTTGCTGTGCTTTACATCCGCGCCACAGGCGGTTTGAAGGGGGTGTACGAATGAGTGTCAAAACCAAATCTCGCCCGGAGAAAACCGCGCTCTATCGCTTCTTCCACGCAGCCCGTGGGGATAGTCCTTTTAAGCGCCTGCTCATTCACCTGGCCTTGATTATCTCCTGTGTCATCGCCGTCTATCCCGTGTTGCGCGTGTTGAGCGTCTCCCTGCGCCCTGGGGACCGATTGCTCTCCACCTCGCTGGCCATTATTCCCCAGGATGCTTCTCTTGAGAACTACGTCCGGTTACTCACGGAAAAGGATTTTCTGCTCTGGATATGGAACAGCCTGATCATCACCATGGCTACGGCCATCATCGGGGTGATTCTGGCCGCCACTTCGGCTTACGCCTTCTCGCGATGGCGGTTCCCAGGGCGAGGACCGGCTCTGGTCTTCCTGCTCACCACGCAGATGATCCCGGCGGCTATGCTGATGGTGCCCATCTACATCATGGCCGCCCGGCTCAGACTGATCAACACCTACATCGGTTTGACCATAGCCTATTGCGTCAGTTCGGTGCCTTTCAGTATCTGGATTCTAAAGGGCTATTACGACACCATTCCCATTGACCTGGAAGAAGCCGCCGAGATAGATGGCTGTTCCAAAATATCGGCCTTCCTGCGTGTGCTTTTGCCCCTTTCCACTCCCGCCCTGGCCATCGTCTTCCTGTTCAATTTCATGTCTGCCTGGAACGATTTCTTGCTGGCCCGCATTATGTTGCAGCGGGAGGAGATGTTGACCTGGACTCTGGGTTTGCAGCGGCTACAACATCAATTCCAGACGCAGTGGGGTATGTTCTCCGCCGGCTCGATTCTGGTCATGGTGCCGGTCATGACTCTGTTCCTGTATTCCAGCAAGTGGCTGATTTCGGGTTTGACCCTGGGCTCGGTGAAAGGCTAGTGAGACCACCAACCGTCGCGCGGGGACCGGCAGCTCCGGAAAGGCGATTCCGGCTGTTGTGGTCCCCGTTCTCGCTATCGGTGTCGGCGCGGATGGTCTGATAGGCAGGTAGCGGGATGAAACATCGCATTTCTGTTCGCATCACCCTTTTGGTGCTGCTGGGATTACTCCTGGCTTGCAACATCGTCCCCCGGCTGGCGACATCCACGCCCCAGCAAAGGCCAGCCATCGGACGGGAGTTCACGCCCGCGCCGGAGGAGTTGGTTCCCTGGAACGAGCTCAACACCCTTTGGGGTCCCTACCTGGCCGAGCGAGAGTGGGGCAATCCGCGGGAGGCGCTAGAAGGCGACGGCTGGGGTCTGAATTACATGAAAGCCATTGACACTGCCTATCGCTACGGCGAGGATGGCATCGCCGGTCTAACCGACATCGAGGAGATGGTCTGCTTTGCCTGGGCCTTCTGGGACGAGGAGCAACCGCACATCACCGAGCGCTTGAAGGGGTTTACCAATCCCGAGGGCGAGTTCGGTGAGGACATCCAGGAAGAGCGGGTTTTCTGGGAGAACACACCCACTCATTCCTACATGCGTTACCAGTATCGCTATCCCTTCTCCGAACCGCGCTTCGATATCGAAATCATGTACGCCAAACGCGATGACCAGACTCTCATCGCACAGGTCACGGCCAGCGCCCTTGACGGCGGCACCTTGCACGTCTTGCCTAAGGCCTGGTTTCGCCGGGGCGGCGAGGTCCGGCACCGGGAAGGGAATGCCCTCGATCTGGCGTACAACGGCGGGCATTTCGTGGTCTTGCCTGCTCAGGAGGCCAGCGGCTGGCAAATGACCACCAACGAGACGGGGCGCAAGGGCGATCTCGACCGGGCGCTGACCGGGAACGGTGCCCTTTCCAATAGCGGCCAGGGCAACATGTCCATGCTGGACTTCCCGCTGGCGCTGAGGGCAGGGGAAAGCAAAACCTTGCGCTTCGCCCTGGCCAATGGGCCAAACTACGAAACGGCCCACACCGCCGCGCAGCGGGCCCTGGACGGGTTTGATTCCATCCTCGAGTTGCGGCGGGGGGAGGCGGTGGCGCTGTATCGCGATGAGGTCACCGCCCACCAGGATGTGTACCAGTACGCCCTGATGAATCTGTTATGGAACAGGATGTACTACGAGTATGATGGCTCTTTCGAATCCCCTTATCAGGGCAAAGTCAACCTGCATGACGTGGTCTTCGTCCCGGACAAGTGGGAGTTCCCCTGGCCGGCCATGTGGGATACGGCCTTTCAGGCCAAAGTCGCCACCCTGGTCGATGTGGAGCTGGCCAAACATGAACTGCGGGTTTTCCTCAGCGATCGCTGGCAGCTTTCCAGAGGGCACGTGCCTAACTGCGAGTGGATGATGGCCGAGGAAACTCCGCCTCTCTTCGCCTGGGCCGCCTGGGAAATCTACCAGACCGACGGTGATCGCGCTTTCCTGGAAGAGATGTGGCCTCGTCTGGAGCTGCACTACGACTACTTCCGCCTGGCGATGGACCTGGACCACGACCGTTTGTACCGGGGCGGCTTCATGGGCATGGACAACATCCCACGACCCGATGGTAGCGATGTAGAACAGGCAGATACATCCGGCTGGATGGCTTTCTTCGCCCGGCACATGGTGTCCATTGCCAACGAACTGGGTGAGACCGAGCGGGCGGAGTACTATCAAAAGCACTACGAGCAGACCTGCGCGCAGATCAACGCCCAGCTCTGGAACGAAGAGGATGGCTTCTACTACGACCGCGATGGCAGCGGCCACCTGCGGGAGAAGTCCTACGTGGGGCTTATCCCCTTCATCGCCGGCGCGCCCGACGAGTCCCAGGTGGAACGCATCCTGGCCCACCTGCGCAATCCCGCCGAATTCTGGTCTGATTACGGCATCCGCAGCCTGTCGGCGGACTCGGAACTCTACGAGCCGGGCTACTCCCAAAGCGGTTGGAAGAACTCCAACTGGCGTGGTCCGGTGTGGCTGCCCATCAATTACCTGCTGGTGCAAACCATGGCCGGATACGATTCGACCCTGGCGGAGGAATTGCGGGAGAATCTGATTGCCGCCGTCGAGAGCGAGTGGCAACGCACCGGCCACTTCTTCGAGTATTATCACGCTGAGACCGGGGAAGGTCTGGGCGCCGACCACCAGACCGGCTGGACGGCGTTGGTGGCGAATTTGATCCACGAGCGTTGGCACTAGTGGTCACACGAGGGTATCCAATGTCATCGAAGCACAGCATCACCGAGACCGAAGCGAGCATCACACTCCACACACCTCACCTGGAGATAGGTTTCTCCAAGGCAAACGGAGCTTTGAACCTGCTGCGCCCGTCCGGCGCTGGCGAGAACTGGGTGGGCCACGGAGAGCCCGTTGCCACACTGGACGCCCGCCTGGGCACACGCTGGCTGGGCACGGAGCACTCCGCCAGCTTCCTGGCTCACGCAGTGGAAGAGACGTCGAAAGGCGTCAAACTCACCATTGCGATGGCGCTGGGTTCGCTGCACCTGCACGATGTATACACCATCAGTGGGCCGCTGATCGAGCGGCGAGTTGTGGTGGAGAACGCAGGCGCTGAGGAGGTGCAACTCAACGGCGTGCGCCTCATCGTGCCCTGGGTCCGCCTCGGCGAGGCAGACGAATGTCGCTTCGAAGCTCCGGGCACGGCAGTGCGCCCTCGCCTGCCCCTGAGAGTGGCGGCGCAGGAGCGTCTGGACCGTTCACCCAGTGACGAATTCGCCCCGGCTGCTCCGGCGCGCTGGGGCCTGAGCATGGAGGACGCCCCCGATTGCACGCCGGGGCTGCTGGCCGTGCACCACTCAGCTCGCGGTGAGACCCTCCTGTGCTGGTATTTCAGTGAGGTTGAGGCGGGCACGCCCCGTGTGGACGGCAATGACACCGCCCTCAGCCTGATTCACGAGCCCATTCTGGCCGGATGGCTGGCTCCGGGCCGGTCACTGGCGGGCGGCTCGCAGTTCCTCCTGCTGCATCATGGCTCGTGGGACGAAGCGCTGTCCGCCTTCCGCGTTCACTACAAGCACGTCGGCATCCTGCCCCCGCTCTACGGTCAGCCGCCTGCCTGGGTACGGGAGGCAGCCATCTATGAAGTACACCCCGGTCAGTTCGGTGGCTTCCGCGGCCTGAGCGAGGCCCTGCCACGTCTGCGGGAAATGGGCATCAACACCTTGTACCTGATGCCCATCTGGGCCTACGATAACCGCAACGGCCAAATCTGGGACGAGAACTGGACGGGCAGTGGCAGTCCTTATGCCATGCGCGATTTCGAGCGCTTCGAGCCGACGCTGGGCACGCAGGAGGACTTTCGCCACCTGGTGGACGAGGCCCACCGCCTGGGAATGCGTCTGCTGCTGGACTTCGTGGCCCAGGGCTGTGCCCTGGATGCGCGCTATGTAAGAGAGCACCCGGAGTGGTTCTGCCGAGACGAGGCAGGCAATCTGGTCTCCTCCCACGGCTGGATTGACACCTACTCCTTCGACTGGGCCAACCCCGATTACCACGAGTACATGCTGGACTGGAGCTTGCACTTGCTGCGCGAGTACGGTTTCGACGGCTATCGCGTGGATGCCCCACACGGTAAAGAGCCCAACTGGGACCGGCGCATCCCCTATCACGCCAGCGCCACCAATCTGGGCGTGTTGCGCCTGCTGGAACGATTGCAAAGAGGGGTGAAAGCCCTCAATCCCGAGGCCGTGCTGCTGTGCGAGCTTTTCGGCCCCGTCTTTGTCAAATCGCACGATATGGCCTGCGACTACCTGCCCTGCGTCCAGACCTACCAACTCCTGCAACAGCGGCTCACCCCCTGGGAGTGGGGCGAGTGGGTGCGGGACCATTTTGCCTCCCTGCCAGAAGGAGCGGTTCGCGTCTGTTTTATGGAGACTCACGACACGCGGGGCTTCCGCCCGCCGGCTTACGGCTGGCGCGGCTCGCAGCTCAGCCGGGCGGGGTTCGCCGCCCTGTTGCTGGCCGGATTCGTGCCCATGATCTGGAGCGGGCAGGAACGAGGCCAGGAGGATTTCTACCACCGCCTGCTGCGGGCGCGACGGGAATCGGCGGCGCTGCTGGAGGGGGAAAGACTGTTCAACGCCGTCGGTTGCGATAACGAATGGGTGCTCAGCGTGATTATCCGCCACCGGAACGAAGTAGTGTGGGGCGTGATCAGCCTCTGGCCGGAGAAGCGCACTCACCACTTCGAGGTCCCCGTGATCGAACTGGGGTTGGAGGCGCGGACTCGCTACCGCCTGCATGACCTGATCGGCGAGCGCCTAGGTCAGGTGGGCAACCCGACCCACTGGAGTGAATACGGGCAGACAGAGTGGACGGGCGAGGAACTGGCCCACTGCGCACTGACACCGGAACCTTTCACACCCTACTTTTGGCAAATAGCTTCGTAGGTCGAGCTGAGGCCGCACCACCGTGAAACAGACAGTGCTGGTTGTGAAGGAAGAGAACCCTACCCGTCATCTCGAAGCGTAGCCACTGCCAACCGTGGCTGAGCCTTTGTCTGGCGAAGCTGTCACCGACCCCTTACTGCGTGGGGCTTGCGGAAAGCAGCTCCGCCGCTCGTTAACTTGTTTATGGGTTGCCAAACCGACCCACATTTGGCGTTGCACAAATCCTGGAAAGATGGTATAATGCAGTCCGTAGCGTTCAGGACCAGAGTGCAGTGATGCCCCAGAGCTCCGAAGACGGAGGACTCACCCAGATGGACTTCGCGCTGACCCCAGTAGATAAGAAGCTTCCCGGCAGTGCGCAGGTTCTCCCAGCGGGATACCACGTCAATTGTAGCGAGTATGGTCAGGTCAAAGGTTTAGCCCATTGCCCAAGATAGCCCTTGAGAGCTTTCTTGGGCCTTTATGTATGTATGCCTGGAGCACGGGGCTTGCTGAAGTAAATCGCCTTCGCGCCACGCCCGCCAGGGCACTATCATACCAGGAAGGAGGACCGGACGTTGCACGCAATAGTCTGCATCAAACAAGTACCAGACACCACTGAGGTCAAGATTGACCCCGAACGGGGCACGCTGATACGAGAGGGCGTACCCAGCATCATCAACCCCTTCGACACCTACGCCATCGAAGAGGCCCTGCTCTTGAAAGAGAAGTTCGGGGGCAAAGTGACGGTGATCTCCATGGGACCACCTCAGGCCGTAGAGGCCCTCAAAGAGGCCGTAGCCATGGGGGCCGACGAGGCCATCCTGCTCAGCGATCGCGCCTTCGCCGGTGCCGATACCTGGGCTACAGCTTACACCCTCTCCAGCGCCATCAAGAAAATCGGCGACTTCGACGTCATTCTGTGTGGTCGTCAGGCCATGGACGGGGATACCGGTCAGGTGGGACCCGGTATCGCTACCCAGTTGGGAATCAACCAGCTCACCTACGTCTTCAAAATCCAGGAAATTGACCTCGAAAAACGCACCATTCGGGTCGAGCGTCTGGTGGAGGAAGGGCGAGAGGTGGTGGCGTCTACCCTGCCTTGCCTGCTCACCGTGGTCAAAGACATCAACCAACCGCGCTATCCCACATTCATGGGCATTCGCCGCGCGGCGAGGATGCAAATCCCCACCTGGACAGCCGCCGACCTGGACGTCAATCCAGACCTGATAGGCCTGACCGGCTCGCCAACCAAAGTGGTCAAGGTGTTCTCCCCACCGTCCCGTGAGGGCGAGTGCGACATCGTAGAGGCCGATTCGGTAGAGCAGGCCGCCGAGATTTTGGCGGATAAGCTGCTGGCCGAGAAGATCATATAGCCAGAGGAGGATGACATTGGCACTGCTAGAGATTAACCGTGAGGAATGCATCGGCTGCGGGGCATGTGTAGCAGTATGCCCCTTTGGCTCCCTGAGCCTGGACGATGAGAATATCGCCGTTGTAGACGAGACCTGCACGGCCTGCGGAGCCTGTATCCCCGAGTGTCCGGTGGAAGCCCTCAGTCTGCCGGAAGTAGAGAAGGCCGCCGTTGAGGACATCAGCGCCTACCAGGGGGTGTGGGTCTGGGTGGAACAGTTCCACGGCGAGGCGGGCTCTATCTCGTGGGAAATGGCCGGTCAGGGCCGCCGGCTGGCCGATCAGTTGGGGACGACGCTCACCGCCTGCGTGCTGGGCTATAACGTGGAGCATATCGCCAAAGAGGCCATCGCTTACGGCGCGGATCGCGTGTTCCTGGTGGATGATCCCACGCTGGAGGTGTATCGCACCGATCCCTATGCCCGCTGTCTCGTGGAACTGGTGCGTAAATACAAACCGGAAATTTTCCTTCTCGGTGCCAGTTCTCGCGGGCGCGACCTGGCCGGGGCCGTGGCCACTCAGTTATACACCGGCCTGACCGCCGACTGCACCGGTCTGGACATCGAGCCCGAGACCCGTCTTCTGCTTCAGACCCGTCCGGCCTTTGGCGGGAACATCATGGCCACCATCAAGTGCCCCAACCATCGGCCCCAGATGGCCACTGTGCGGCATCGCGTTTTCGAGATGCCCGTACCCGATCCCAACCGGCAGGGGCAGATTGTGCGCGAAAAAGCGGTCATGCTGGAGGAGGAAATCGCCAGCAAGGTGGTGGACTTCATCACTGAGGAGGGTGAGGTCAATCTGGCCGACGCCAAGATTATCGTCTCCGGAGGGCGTGGGGTAAAGGGACCCGAGGGTTTCAAGCCTATCCGCGAGCTGGCCGAGGTATTGGGGGGCGCGGTGGGCGCTTCCCGAGCGGCGGTAGATGCCGGCTGGATTCCTTATGCGCACCAGGTGGGCCAGACGGGGAGGACCGTGCGTCCCGACCTGTACATCGCTTGTGGCATCAGCGGAGCCATCCAGCATCAGGCCGGAATGAAGACCAGCAAAGTCATCGTGGCCATCAACAAAGACCCCGAAGCACCTATTTTCCAGATCGCTCACTACGGCATTGTGGGGGATCTGTTCAAAGTGGTCCCTGCGCTCACGGAAGCGTTCCGCAAACGGCTGAATAAGTAGACCAGGGCCTGTCCGCAGCAAAACATTTCCTCTTTTGCAAACACCTCCGCGGCTGCTAACTCCGCGGAGGTGTTTTGTTCCCGCATCTCCTGCCTGTATCTTCTCAAAATGTAGGGGCGAACCTTTGCGGTCGCCCAGGCGGGCAGGTGCAAGACCTGCCCCTACCCCAAATTATTGAGAAGATACTCCTACCTTGTGATTCTATCAGTATTTTTGCAGATTTTATAGGATAAGCCGGCCATGCATGCTCAAAAGCTGTCAACGAATACGCAACGAATAAACGAATCTCGTTGTTTTCATTCGTTTATTCGTTTCTCATTCTGCAAAACTACAGATTCTACAGCACCCGCCACAGGAAAATGGCTATCATCACCATGCCGATGAAAAGCTGTACCGCTATCGAAAACAGCCATCCAATCAGCCAGCCGCTGCTGGCCCGCAACGCCTCGCGCCAGTCCCCTTCTCGCCGCCAGGCTTCCATCGCCAGGACGCCTAGTGCCGCGCCGATCACCGCCCCCGGCACCGAGAAGAACACCAGCCCAATCAGGCCCAGCACCAGGCCGGCCAGCAGCGACCACCACGACGCCCCGCTGACCTTGCCCCCCAAGCTGCTGACCCATAGCTCCGCCGTGACCCCCAACACCCCTAAACCGGTGAGCACGACCAGCGTCAGCGGCCCTATACGAGTAAAGCCATCTATGACGGCGTAACCCACCGCCGCCAACCAGATTAAAGCCACACCGGGCACCACGGGCAAGAAGATACCCGCCAGCCCCACCAACATGACTATCAGGGCCGCCACAGCCCACCAATCCACCGTCATACCTCAACCTCCATCGGCCCGGCAATCTAAACGCGCTCGAACTCCAGCTCCCATTATACACGGCATCCCGCTGGAAAGCAACAGCTCCTTGCTTCTCGTCTATATCTGTGTTAAAATACGGTGAGAAATGGCGCGCGGGGTGT
>JACIWR010000069.1 GCA_014360845.1 Anaerolineae bacterium | reverse complement strand
CATTTATGCTGCGTATGGTAAAATAGGGATAAGTAATACCATCTATGGATCAAAATGGAGGTCATGATGGAGACGGTGACGGTTTCACCCAAGTTTCAGATAGTCATTCCGAGCCGAGTTCGGAAGTTGCTAGATATGCGACCTGGGCAGAAGGTGAGAGTCTTCCTGTATGACAATAGGATAGAACTGATCCCCGTTCGGTCGGTGAAGGAGGCGCGAGGATTTCTGAAAGGGATAGACACGGCCGTGGAGCGGGAGGGGGATCGGGTATGAAGGTGGTGGATTCGAGCGGGTGGTTGGAGTACTTTGGGGAAGGGCCGAATGCGGAGTTTTTTGCGTCGGCGATAGAAGGGATAGAGGAGTTGGTGGTGCCGACGTTGAGTTTGTACGAGGTGTTCAAGCGGGTGTTGCAGCAGCGTGGAGAGGGGGAGGCGCTGCAGGCAGTGGCGGTGATGATGGAGGGGCAGGTAGTGGAGTTGACGGCAGAGATCGCGTTGGAGGCAGCGCGGTTGTCGGTGGAGGAGGGGTTGCCAATGGTGGACAGTGTGATGCTGGCGACGGCGCAGGCGTATGGGGCGGAGTTGTGGACGCAGGATGCGGACTTTGAAGGGAAGGAGGGTGTGCAGTACATAGCGAAGAAATAAGGGATGGCTCTTATTCGAATCCCGGCATCGGGAAAGAAGCGGGGGTGAGATTGCAGACGCAGTGAAAGCGAGGTATGTGATGTAGCGGCGGACGGCCCTTCGCCAGGGCTCAGGGCAAGCCCTTCGACGGTGCTCAGGGCAAGCCCTTCGACGGAGCTCAGGACAAGCCCTTCGACGGAGCTCAGGACAAGCCCTTCGACGGTGCTCAGGGCAAGCCCTTCGACGGTGCTCAGGACAAGCCCTTCGACGGTGCTCAGGGCAAGCCCTGCCCGCCGTGGGGCCTCCCCCAAGCACCTCACGCAGTGGGGGGGCGGTGACAGCTTCGCCAGACAAGGGCTTGACCGAAATCCGAGGCGGCGGGTAGGGCTCTCTGCCTCCCGCAACCAGCACCGCCTGTTACACGGCGGTGCGTCCTCAGCCGAGCCCAACCCGCCCTGCAGGGATGCGGCCACCCTTCGTCTTCGCTCAGGGCACGGCAGCGGGCCGCCGCTACGCCTTCGCACTAATTATACGAGGGGGGATTTTATGGAGACGAGCACCCGGCATCGAGTAAAGTTGTTGCTCTCTGCCTTTGTCCTGGGCTTCGCAGCCGCAGTGGCACTGCTGATCTGGATGAACCACGACGTGGCGGCCAGACCCTCGACCCAATCCGGCAGCCCGCCGACGGGCATCCTCATCTCCGCCGTGTACCCCGACGGCTACACCCCCGACACGGAGTACGACGAAGCCTTCCGCCTAACCAACATCTCCAGCAGCACCGTGACCCTCACCGAGACCTGGCAGGTGCGCGACGCCAACGGACGCACCGCTATCTTCTCTGGCACCACGCTCATCGGGCCGGGACAGAGCCTGTGGTGCGCACGGCGGGCAGTGGACTTTGAACACTACTTCGGCTTCAAGCCCGATTTGGAATGGGAGGACTCGGACCCCGCCGTGCCCGATATGTCCACGCCGGGCAGCGCCCTGCAGTTTCGCAACGCTGGCGGGCAACTCTTCCTGCTTTATACACGCACCAACGACACGGCCAACAACGGTTGCGCCAGCGGCTGGTACGCGGGAAGTAACCCGACCGCCAGCCAGCGAGCCAGCATGGAACGCCGCGACCCCACCGAGCTGGACGTGATCGGCAACTGGGCCACGGCGACGGCTGCTGATGTGGGCCTGGACGCCAACGGCAACCCTATCACCGGTACACCCAAAGCGGACAACTCCGTGTTCAGCGGCGCGGTGGCCCACCACGCCGGTGAGGTAGTCATCAACGAAGTGGCCTGGATGGGCACAGCGGCTTCTTCTGCCGACGAGTGGATCGAACTCAAGAACAACACCGACCAGGACATTGACCTCAACGGCTGGACCCTGGTCACCGCAGATGGCGGGCTCTCTATTGCCCTCAGCGGCATCATCCCTGCCAACGGCTACTATCTGCTGGAACGCACCGATGATAATACCGTGAGCAACGTTCCTGCCGATTGGATTGGCAGCTTTGGTTCGGGGCTCTCCAACGACGGCGAGGTGCTCATCCTGCGCAGCGATGTGGTGGTGGACGTCTTTGTCTACGGCGATGGCGACACCAACGTCAGCAGTTGGAGCGGCGAGGCCGTGCAACCCTACCCCGGCTATTCGTCCGCAGGCCAAATCCTTTACCGCAAACGGGACGAATTCACCGCCCTGCCCCTGCCGGACACGGACACCGCCGCCGACTGGGCCCAGTCCACCGCGCCGGGAGACAACCTCTTCGGCCCCGTGGATGAGGGCGACATTTACGGCAAAAAGGTGCAGTACCCCGGTTGGGACCTGGACACTTTCACCCAGACCCTCAAAATCACGCGCACGGCCACGCTGACCATCGCCATCGCCCCCGATAACAGCTACGAGACCGTGCGCGATTTCCTCCAGAGTGCTCAGGAGAGCATCCACATTGAAGGCTACACCTTTGAGAACGCACATCTCACCGGCGTGATCACCGAAGCCCTTCACCGTGGCGTCACCGTGACCATGCTGCTGGAGGGCGGTCCCGCCTCCGGCATGACCGACCAAGGGCGCTGGGTCTGCCAGCAGATCGCTGCTGCGGGAGGCAATGTGTACCTGATGCACAACGACCCCGCTGCGGACGTCCATGACCGTTACGCTTATCAGCACGCCAAATTCGCCATCGTGGACGGGGAGCGGGTGCTTATCGGCTCTGAGAACTTCGGGTACAACGCCATGCCCGCCGACGATAAAAGCGATGGCACCTGGGGCCATCGCGGCGCTATCCTCATCACCGATGCGCCGGAAGTGGTGGCTCACGCGCAAAGCATCTTCGCTGCCGACTGCGACCCGGCCCACCATTACGACATCGTGCTCTGGGGTACCGCGCCCTACACCCCACCGCTGAGCTACACCCCGGTCTACACCTCCGGCGGCTGGTCGTACAGCCCCCAATTCACCACTCCCTTCGTCCTGGCGGACGCTGAACTGGCTTTCGAGGTTGTACAGTCGCCGGAGACCAGCCTGCGCCAGACCGACGGTCTGCTGGCCATGGTGGCCCGCGCCGCACTGAGTGATACCGTCCTGGTCGAGCAGATGTACGAGCACCCCTACTGGGGAGATAATGCCGACGATGACCCCAACCCCCGCCTGGAGTCGTACATCGCCGCTGCGCGCCGGGGTGCGACGGTGCGCATTCTCCTGGACAGTTACTACGACGACCCTGAGGACGCTCGCTCCAACGCGGCCACCTGCGCCTACGTGAACGCCATCGCCCTCTCCGAGACGCTGGACCTGGAGTGTCGCCTGGGGAACCCGACGGGCCTGGGTGTTCACAACAAGATGGTGCTGGTGGACGATGCGCAAAGCGACAACGACTACCTGCACGTGGGCAGTCTCAACGGCACTCAGACCTCGGCCAAGCTCAACCGCGAACTGGCCCTGCAAGTCCGTTCCGCCGCGGCCTGTGCCTACCTGAGCGAGGTTTTTGCGTATGACTGGGCCTCGGCTCCGCCGCAATTCCCCGGTGCGAATGATGTCTACCTGCCGCTGGTGATGAGAGATTACGTGCCGGTGGCCAACCACCTGCTCATCAGCGAGGTACTCTACGATCCCCCCGGAGACGACACGGGCAAGGAATGGGTCGAACTGTACAACCCGACGGCCGGTACCGTCACCCTGACCGGATTTCGATTGGGCGACGCGGCGAACCCCGGCGACTACGAGCGCCTCTACCGCTTCCCGGATGGGGCGCAGATTGGGCCGGGAGAGACGCTGGTCATCGCGCAGACGGCCAGCGGCTTCCGGGGTTTGGGCTACACCCCCCAGTCCAGTCCCGATTACGAGCTAAGCGATACTGATCCCGCCATCCCCGACCTGAGCCCTACAGACTGGGGCGATGGTGACTTCGCCCTGGGCAACGGCGGCGACGAGGTGCTGCTTCTGGATGCTGGCGGTGTGGTGGTGGATGTGCTGGTCTACGGCGATGGCGGCTATCCGGGTGTAATCTCCTTCGCAGACCTGAGTTCGGTGTACGCCGGTGATTCCCTGGAGCGCTACCCCGCCAACCGCGATTCGAACGACTGCGCCCGCGACTTCCGCGTGCGCTACGCACCAGCTCCCGGTAGCGTGGTCGTGTGGTAAGGCTGCTGCGGGACAGACCCTTCACTCGCGGAGTTCAACTCCGCGAGATCAGGAAGCAGACCTCTGTAGAGGCGCAGCGCCGCTGCGCCCCATGCCTTCGCCGGACAGGGACTCTGTCTCCCGCAACCAGCACCGCCTGTTACACGGCGGTGCGACCTCAGCCGAGCCCAACCTGCCTTACGATGATGCGGCCACCCTTCGTCTCTGCTCAGGGCACGGCGGCGGGCCGCCGCTACGGGACAAATCTGCCCCCAAAACTGACGCACACCCGGGCAGGTTGAGAATTGACAAATGGGGCAACCTGTGATAAAATCTCTTTGCACACGTGTGCATAAAGCAGTGGCCAAACCGGGCTTCCGCGGAGAAGCGAAGGAGCAAATGCAATGACGGCTGCAGACAGTGTGCAAACAGTGATGGGAGATAGGCCGTGTTGGCAAAACAGGGCGAGTTCACCTTGCCCCGTGTTGCCAGCGGCCTTTTTGTTTTCTGGTTGCTGGTTGCGAGTGCAACTTTGAACTTGAAACTTTGAAACCTGAAACTCTACAACAAATGGAGGTTAAACACATGAAAGGATTAATGCTCCAGGCAAAGTGGGAGCCCCGACCGGATTACAAGCCGTCCGCTTGGGAGCAGGAGACGGGTAAAGCTATCACTGGCAGCTCTATCTGGCGCTATCCGGAATTGAAAGTCCAAGAAGTAGCGACACCCACTATCAAACCTGACGAAGTACTGATTAAAGTCAAGGCTTGTGGAATCTGTGGTTCTGACATACACTTTTATGAAACCGATGAACAGGGCTACATCCTCTATCCGGGACTGACCAAGTTCCCGGCCATTCTGGGGCACGAATTCTCCGGCCAGATTGTCGAGGTCGGTTCGGCGGTCAAGGACTTTGAAGTCGGCGATATGGTCACTGCCGAGGAGATGATTTGGTGCGGGTATTGCGTGCCCTGTCGCAATGGTTTCCCCAACCACTGTACCAATCTGGAGGAGATTGGGTTTACCATCAATGGCGCTCTGGCTGAATACATCGCCATCGGTGCCAAATACTGTTGGAAGTTGAATGCCCTGATGGACCTTTATCAGGATGAAGACAAGGTCTACGAGGCCGGGGCCACGGTGGAACCCTCTTGTGTGGCTTACAACGGTATCTTCGAGCGCGGTGGAGGCTTCCGGCCTGGAGCTTACGTCGTCGTCTACGGGACCGGCCCTATCGGATTGGCCGCCACGGCGGAATGCAAAGCGGCTGGCGCGGCCAAAGTGATCGCCTTCGAGGTCTCTGCCCCACGGCGTGAACTGGCCAAGGCCATGGGGGCTGATTACGTCTTCGACCCGCGCGAGGTAGTGCCCCACGAGGTGGTCATGGACCTCACTGACGGCGAGGGCGCTGATTTCCACATTGAAGCCGCGGGCGCGCCGCAACTCACCGTCCCCGAGATGGAAAAGTCGTTGGCCATCAATGGCAAGATCGTGCAGATTGGCCGCGCCGCGCAGCGGGTGCCTATGTATCTGGAGACCTTCCAGGTGCGGCGCAGCCAGTTCTTCGGAGCCCAGGGTCACTCTGGACATGCTACCTTCCCCAATGTCATCCGCATGATGGCCTCCGGGCTGATGGATACCACGAAGATGATTACCTCTCGCTATGACCTGGACCACGCGGTGGAGGCCATTAAGAAAGCCTCAGAACGGGTGGACGGGAAAGTCATGGTGAAAGTGTAGTACGCAGGGCGGCGATGGTGAGCGGGGTGGTCAGCGCCTGAGGCGGGCGACGGGCCACCCCGACGAGCCCCCCTGGAAAGTACGGATACACTTCCGATTCCCTGATTTCTCCAGTATTTTGACTCGTTGGATTATTGCACCGCTGAGACGCCGGAAGCACAGGATTCTTTGTGTTTTTCCTGGCATCCTCTGCGGTGATCTCCCCCAAAGTAATGTGACACTGAAGTCGGACGAATTCCGAACTGTTCTCGTTTTGCGGAGGAGCATGCATGAACAAGGTGAACATAGGACTCATTGGCGCGGGGCGCATTGGGAAAATGCACGCCGAGCACCTGGCCTTCCGCGTGCCCGAGGCTAACCTCGTGGCCGTGGCGGATGTTTTCCCGGAAGCGGCTCAACAATGCGCGGCCAAGTGCCGTGTCCCTGCCGCTTTCTCGGATTACCGGCGCATCCTGGACGATCCCGACGTTGACGCCGTGGTCATCTGTTCCAGCACGGATACCCACGCGCAGATTATCGAGGAGGCAGCCGCCGCTGGCAAGCACATCTTCTGCGAAAAGCCCATTGACTTCGACCTGGCGCGCATTGACCGCGCCCTGGCCGCCGTGGAGCGAGCAGGGGTCAAACTGCAGATTGGCTTCAACCGCCGCTTCGATCCCAGCTTCAAGCGCGCCCGCGATCTGGTCGCTGCGGGCAAAGTCGGCGAGCCACACATCGTGCGCATCACCAGCCGCGACCCGGGGCCGCCGCCCATCTCGTATATCAAAGTGTCCGGCGGCATTTTTCTGGACATGACCATCCACGACTTCGATATGGCGCGCTATCTGATCGGGGATGAGGTCGCCGAGATATTCGCCGTCGGCGCGGTTCTGGTTGATCCGGAGATAGGTAAGGCGGGTGATATTGATACCGCGGTCATCACTTTGCGTTATCAGGGCGGGGCCATCGGCACTATTGACAACAGCCGCAAGGCGGTGTACGGCTACGACCAGCGGGTGGAGGTCTTCGGCTCTGAGGGGGCGGTGGTGGTCTCCAACAACAAGCGCGATAGCGCCGTCCTCAGCGACGCCCAGGGAGTCCACGGTGCATTGCCTCTCTTCTTCTTCGTGGAACGCTATACCGAGGCGTACATCGCTGAGATGCAGGCCTTCGTCGAATGCATTCAGCAGGACAAAGCGCCGCCCGTCACCGGGATGGATGGTCGCGTCCCGGTGGTGATGGGTTACGCGGCCAAGAAATCTTACGAGGAGAATCGCCCGGTCAAACTGAGCGAGATTGACTAGATGGCAGGGGGACGAAGGGGGTGAATGGATGCCAGAACCGCTGGTGCGCATGGAGAAAATATCCAAGAGCTTCGGGCCGGTGAGAGCGCTGCAAAATGTGGACCTGATCCTGCACCACAGCGAGGTCCTGGGACTCGTCGGCGATAATGGGGCGGGTAAGTCTACGCTGATGAAAATACTCACCGGCGTCCATCAGCCCGATTCTGGTCAGATTTACTTTCAAGGCCAGCCGGTGCGTTTTAACAGTCCGCACGATTCGCGGGCCGTGGGCATCGAGATGGTCTACCAGGACCTGGCGCTGGCCGGTAATCTCAACGTCGCCGATAACATTTACCTGGGGCGTGAGCTGACCCGGAAGCGCCTGGGTGGACTGGTGCGGCTTCTGGACCACAAAGCTATGGCCGAAGGGGCCGCGCGGCTTTTGGAACGTCTCAAGATAGAGATTCACTCCCCGACCTTGCGGGTGGAGACCCTGTCTGGTGGACAGCGGCAGGCCGTGGCCGTGGCGCGGAGCGTGGGTTTCGAGGCCAAAGTGGTGATCATGGATGAGCCCACGGCGGCGCTGGCCGTTAAGGAGGTGGCGAAAGTTCTGGACCTGATCAGGGGGCTTAAGGAGCATGATGTGGCTGTGATTCTCATCAGCCATCGTATGCCGGACATTTTCGAGGTCTGCGATCGCATCATGGTGCTGCGGCAAGGGGTGAAAGTCGGTGATGTGCCACGGGAGCAAACCTGTATGGATGAAATCGTGGCCTTGATCACCGGAGCTCAGCAAGAAGTATGCATGGAGGTGGCCTGATGTCTGAATCCACCACCGCGCCCGCTTACACCCCAGCCCGTGGCCTGTCCGTTGTTGGAATTCTGGAGCGATTCGGTGTAGCGTTAGCTCTGGTCGTGCTGATGCTTGTCCTGACCATCCTCTCCCCAGAGTACTTTCTGACCCCCGACAATTTGACCAACGTGGCCAACCGCATCGCCTTCGTCGCCCTGATCTCGCTGGGGGAGTTCTTAGTCATCCTGACGGCGGGCATTGACTTGTCCGTCGGTTCGGTGATGGGCCTCTCTTTGATTATGTTGGCCAAGTCCTGCCATTTTCTGTACGAGTGGTATGCGGGATGGTATGCCACGGCCAGCATGGCGGCCAGTCTGCCGGAACCGGCGAGTCCGCTGGCGCTGGGGATTATAAGCCTGCTCTCCATCCTCATCGCCTTGGGCACCGGTTATCTGTGTGGACTGCTGAACGGCTGGGGTTTCACCAAGTTGGGTCTACCGCACCCCTTCATCATGACCTTGGGCATGTTGAACATTGCGCGGGGCGCGGCTAACCTGATCAGCCGAGGCTCGCCCATCACGGGATTGCCCAGGGCTATTCGTGTGTTCGGTGCCGGTAACATTATCCTGGGGCGCACTTCCACCACGGCCGGCCTCAGGATACCGATAGCTTTTATCGTGGTCCTGGCTTTGTATTTTCTCTTCTGGGTCTTTTTGACCCATACCAAAACCGGGCGGCATATCTACGCCGTGGGTGGCAATCCCCAGGCCACGCTGTACGCCGGTGTCAACGTCAAACGCATCTTGAACCTGGTGTATATCCTGTCCGGAATGCTGGCGGCCGTAGCGGGTCTTTTGTACGCCGGCCGGATCAACTCAGGCACTCCCAAGGCGGCCATGGCCGGATATGAACTGGATGCTATCGCCTCGGTGATTATCGGGGGGGCCAGCTTCTTTGGCGGACGGGGCACGGTGGTCGGCACTTTGATCGGGGTTTTAATCATGGGCTTCATCCGCAACGGGCTTAACCTGCTGAACGTGTCCGTGTTTTGGCAGGAGGTGGCCATCGGGGTTATCATTATCAGCGCGGCTTTCATTGACGTGTTGCGCCGGCGCGCAGCCCGGCAGGAATAAAGGGAGGGAGGCTTGTTTGGCATGAGGCGGAAACTGTGGCTGATTCTGGTCGTATCTTTGTTCGTTCTCACATCGTGCGAGGTGGAAGTGCCGGGCGGCGGCTTTCTCACCGCCACCCCGGTTGATACCGGACCGACACCCACACCGGTCATCATAGGCCGGCCGGAGGTGAAACCGACCAATACCCCCGTGCCTCTGCCTCCTACTCCGACGCCGCGGCCTACTTCTACTCCCGCCTCCGCCACTCCGGCGGAGGGTGAGAAGCCCGAGGCGACCACTCCTCCGGCGTCGGATATGGTTCTCATCCCGGCGGGCCCCTTTATCATGGGCAGCGACACCGATGATCCGGACGAGGCCCCGCAGCACGAGGTGGATTTGCCCGCTTTTGAGATTGATCTGTTCGAGGTGACCAACGCCCAATTCGCGGCTTTTGTAGAGGCGACCGGATACAAGACCGATGCCGAGAAGGCGGGAGAATCGGGCTGGCGCGGTTTCTACACCGAGGGCAAGGACAATCACCCCGTGGTCAAGGTCAGTTGGAATGACGCCGTGGCGTATTGCCAGTGGCTGGGCAAGCGTTTGCCCACCGAGGCCGAGTGGGAGAAGGCCGCGCGGGGCACTGACGGGCGCATCTATCCCTGGGGCAACGAGTGGGACCCCGCCCGCCTGAACAGCTATCAGTCGGGATACCGCGGGACGACGCCGGTGGGCAGCTTCGCCGATGGCGTCAGTCCCTACGGCGTGTTCGACATGGCGGGTAACGTCTGGGAGTGGACATCCGACTGGTATCTGCCTTATCCGGGCAGCGATTATCAAGACCCGTACTTTGGCGAGGTCAACAAAGTGACTCGGGGCGGCGGTTGGTTTGAGGAGCCTCCACAGGTGCGGACCTCGAACCGCAATTGCACCGCGCCGACCGCGGCTAATGATGACCTGGGCTTTCGCTGCGCGCGTTAACAGGGATTGCGCGTTGTGGGAATATACTGTACAATAGCATCAAAGCGAGACCTCCGTTGTTTGTAGGTCATATTGATTGTGAAGGGTTGTGCTCCGCTCCAGATGTAAACGGAGCGCGCAACACACTACGCGGAAGGGGGTGATGCTTATCGAGTCCAGGTAATCGCTGTTCGTAGGTTGACCGTAACCGCATAATCGTATCTCAAGCCTATACCACGAGGAGGTAGGAAATGGCTAAGCGGATTCTATTAAGTGTAGTGGTGACCATTGCTCTGCTGGTAGCATTGGTGCCCGTAGTAAATGCAGCCCCGCCGCTGCAGGAAGGCCAGGCCTACACTGTCCAGAAAGACGACTGGATGTGGAAGCTGGCCGATAAGTACTTGGGCGACAAGTATGCCTACCCGGCCATCGCTATCGCCACCAACGCCAAGCACGCCGAGGACCCCAGCTACGCTTTCATCTGGAACATGGACCTCATTGAGGTGGGCGATAAGCTCTACATCCCCAGCGCCGAAGAAGCGCAGGAGATCATGGCCACCCGGCACAAGATCCAGGTAGAGACCAAAGACATTGCTGCCAACAACCCCTTCTGGGCCGCGGTCTGGGAAGGCGCTGAGAAGACGGCCGAGCGCTGGCTGGTGGATCTGACCCTCAACGCCCCCACCTCTGAGGCCGATGTGGATGTCCAAATCGCCCAGATAGAGGACGCCATCACCAAGGGCGTGGAGGCCCTGGTCGTGGCTCCCACCGACGCCTCGGCTCTTAACCCCACCTTCGACAAGGCCAAGGCTGCCGGCATCCCCGTGCTCATTATTGACAGCGACACCACCTGGCCCGACAAGCTGACCTTCATCGGCACCGACAACAAGGCCGGAGGCAAGCTGGCCGGCGAGTTCATCTGCGGCGAGATTCCCGAAGGCTCTGAGGTGGCCATCATCACCGGTCACATGACGGCCCAGAGCATCGCCGACCGCGTCAACGGCGCGAAAGAAGCCTTCGAGGCCTGTGGGGCGAAGGTGGTCGCGGAGTTGAACGGCGAGCACACCCGTGAAGGCGGTCAAGCAGTAATGGAAGACATCATCACCGCCAACCCGGATGTGAAAGCCGTTTTCGCCGCCAACGACAACATGGCCCTGGGTGCTGTCGAGGCCCTGAAGGCCGCCGGTAAGCTGGAGGACGTCATCGTTGTCGGCTTCGACGCCAACCCCGACGCTGCCGCCTCCATCCTGGCCGGTGAGATGACCGCCTCCATCGCCCAGAGCCCGTACAACATGGGTCGCTTTGGCGTGGTGTACGGTCTCGCGGCCATCCAGGGGAACACGATCCCCACCCGCATTGACACCGGCACCACCCTGGTGACCATCGAGAACGCGGCTGATTACAAGTAGCCTTTACGCCTGATCACGCCGGTGGCCTGGGCAGGTTAAGCCTGGGCCACCGGTTCTTCACTGCAGAAGTTTCAGGTTCAGGGCTTCAGGTTCAGGGTTTCGGGTTCCAGGTTTCGAGTTGTTGTATCAAACCTGAAGCTTTGAGCCCGGAACTTTGAACTGGAAACCCGGAGACTGGAACCCTTTGAGCGGAAAGACTGCTATGACTGAACCTCTGCCCATCGGAGTGCTGGGCCTGGGGCGTATGGGGCAGATACATGCCCATCATCTGGCCTCGTTGCCGGAGGCACGATTGGTGGCCGTGGCCAGCCGCCGCCCGGAAGCGGCTCAGGAGATAGCTGCTCTCTACGACGCACGCCCCTATGCCCACTACGACGACTTCTTCGCCGACCGCGAAATGCGCGCGGTGGTCATCGCCAGCGCTACCCACGAGCACGTGGCCCACGTCAAAGCCGCAGCCGCGGCGGGTTTGGCCATTTTCAGTGAAAAGCCCCTGGCTTTGCGTCTGGAGGATACGGACGAAGCATTGCGGGCCGTGGACCGGGCCGGGGTACCGTTGCAAGTGGGGTTCATGCGCCGCTTCGATCCGGCTTTCGTGGAAGCCAAGCGCCGCATCGAGGACGGGGTCATCGGTCGCCCCCTGACTTTCAAGGCCGTCAGTCGCGATCCCCAGTTGCCCACGGCCGAGGCCGAGGAGTCTCTGGTGCGCGGCAACCTGTTCATTGATCTGGGCGTCCATGATTTCGACATGGCCCGCTGGTTGATGGGGCAGGAGATTCGCCAGGTGCACGCCGTCGGCGGGGCGCTGGTGTATCGCCGTCTGGCCGAAACGGGCGGGGTGGACAATGGCCTGGTTAGCCTGGTCTTCGCCGACGGGTCGCTGGCCGGTGTGGAGCTGAGCCGCAACGCGGCTTACGGCTACGACGTGCGTACCGAGGTGTTGGGCAGCGAGGGAGCTCTGATCATTGGCGGTCTGCAGCAGACGCCGCTCTCGGTGTTGACACGGGCCGGGGTCACCCATGATGTGTTCCCCTGGTTCCCGGAGCGCTTCGCCGAGGCTTATCTGGCCGAGATCAGGCACTTCGTGCGCTGTGTGCGGGCAGGTGAGTTCCCGTCGCCGGACGGCCGGGACGACCGGGCGGCGTTGCAGATAGCTCTGGCCGCTACTGAATCCCTTCAAACAGGGAAAACGGTTATCATCACGAGTTGATCTCACCGCAGAGCCGCCGAGGACGGAGAAGTTTTGCGGAACTCAGCGCTCTCCGCGCCTCTGCGGTGCGATTCACTATAACTGTTCTGAAGGAGATAACATGTCTGAAAGAAAAGTACCAGAAGGATTGCTTCCTACCGATCAACCCGACCTCTTTTTCGAGGATAACCCCGTTGGCCGTTTGAAGAAGGAGATATGGGAAGCCAGCGACGAGGAGATTGATGCCATTCTGGCTGAGTACGGCATTCCCTCGCCGGTGGAATGGGGCAAGCCTGGCTCCTACATCCAGACCACTGTGCGCTGGCAGGTGGAGGAGAACCGGCGCAAGAATGACATCGTCTTCATCCCTGTCGGCTGCACCGAACTGCATGGCCGACACTTGGTCAGCGCCTCCGATACTCTCTACGTCAGCCAGATCTGCGAGGGTGTGCGGCGCTACACGGCCAAGCGCGGAGCGCCGGTCAACCTGGCCCTGCCGCCGCTGATGTACGGCGCGCATCCCTATCACCACCTGGGCATGCCGGGCACCGTCGTCGTCCGCGAGAACGTGGTGCGTGAGTTGATGATGGACGTGATGCTGGGGCTGTGGAACGACGGCTTCCGCAAGCAGATCATCATCAACAATCACGGTCAGTTGTGGGTGCTGGAATCGGCAGTACAGCAGTTTCAGAAGCGTTATCAGTTGCCGGGCATCTTCCGCGTCATAGACTGGCACCGCGCCGTGCGCGAGTTCTTCCGCACCAAGGGGAAGGGCGGCAAATGGGACACCGATTTCGTCCACGCCGATGAGTCGGAGACCTCGCTGGGGCTATTGCTTCATCCCGAGATGGTGGACATGCGCTACGCGGTGGACACGGAGAGCAAGGGGTATTTGCCCGATGGGCACTTCGACAAATCGGTGGACCCCTTTGGTCGGCCCAGCCGCTGGTCCGAGGGCGAGGGTCATTTCCCCATCGAGATCGCGGCCACGCCGGAGGGTGTCGTCGGCAAGGCGACGCAGGGTTCGGCGGAGAAGGCCAAGCGTCCCGTGGCAGCCATTCTGAAATACCTGACCCT
>JACIWR010000068.1 GCA_014360845.1 Anaerolineae bacterium | reverse complement strand
ACAGAAGGGTTTGCGGGCAGTGACGCGGGGCTCTCGCGGAGTTCAGCTCCGGCGGTAAAATGTCTGGCAACACCCCAAACCGGCCTAGCCGGCACCAAAAGGCTTTGCCACAGAGGACACAAAGAGCACGAAGGGGACTACGGTTTTCCCTTCGTGTCCTTTGTGGTGAAATTCTTGCCCAGCGAGCAAAGATCTCATCCGGAAGGTGCTACAGAGAGACCGCCTAATTGTTTCACATGAAACAGTGGACACGCTATGACATTGAGTAGAGAAACACCACCAATCTGCGACTACGAAGGATCTAACTACTGCACAGACTTCTGGGAAGGACGAGGCCGCGAGTACGAAGACCTGGTCGAGCGCATTGCCCTACGCCGCCTTTTGCCCCCAACGGGCCAGCGACTGCTGGAGATCGGTGCCGGGTTTGGCCGCCTGACGCCAATGTACAACGGCTTCGAACAGGTCGTCCTCCTGGATTACTCCAAATCCCAGTTGCGCCAGGCACAAGCACGCCTGGGACGCGGCGACCGCTACACCTACGTCGCTGCCGATTTCTATCATCCCCCTTTGGCGGATAGCCTGTTCGACGCGGCGACCATGATCCGCACCATCCATCACGCCCAGGACGTGCCCCTGGTCTTGCGGCAGGTGCGTCGAGTGCTGGCCCCGGCCGGGACGTTCATCCTGGAATTCGCCAACAAACGCCATCTGAAAGCTATCCTCCGCTATTGGCTGCGTCGGCAGACGTGGAACCCCTTTGACCCAGAACCGGTGGAATTCGTTGAACTCAACTTCGACTTCCATCCCCGCTGGATGGCCGAGCGCCTGCGTGAAGCGGATTTCACCATCGAGCGCCGACTGACCGTCTCCCACTTCCGCGTGCCCCTGCTGAAGCGCTGCCTGCCCGCTCGCCTGCTGGCCGCAGCAGACGGCCTGGTGCAGTGGACCGGCCGGTGGTGGCAGCTATCGCCCAGCGTCTTCATCCGCGCTCGACAGGATAAACTGGGACCACCGCCCTCCCCCACCGCTTTCTTCCGCTGCCCCCGCTGCACCGGGACCGATTGGCATTCCACGGAGTCCCTCTTGACCTGCAGAACATGCGGTGCCCGCTGGGCAGTGGACGACGGTATCTACGACTTCAAAGCGCCCCTGGACTGAAACATCTCGCGACCTGGTTTCCCCGACCCCACGCCGCCAAAGGCCGTGTGTCAGCGGTCGCTGCCGCTGCTAATTCACTGAGTTCCGAGGAGTGAGGATGCTTAACGTAGTAATCGTACCCACTTACAATGAACGGGAGAATATTCGCCCCCTGGTAGAACAACTCCTTTCTCTGCCCGTAGAAGTCCACGTCGTCGTGGTGGACGATAATTCACCTGATGGCACGGGAGAGATCGCCGATGAGCTGGCAGCCCGCAACTCTCACGTGCGCGTCCTGCACAGGCCGGGCAAGTTAGGCTTGGGCACAGCTTACATCGCCGGATTCAAAACCGCGCTGAACATGGGCGCGGATCGCATTCTGACCATGGACGCCGATTTCTCGCACCATCCGCGCTACATCCCAGACCTGGTAAACCGAAGCCGGGACGCGGATTTGGTGATCGGCTCGCGCTACGTCCACGGCGGGGGTACCCGCTATTGCACCCTGCCCCGCAAAGTGCTCAGTTGGGGCTCCAATGCCTTCGCCAAAATGGTGCTCTGGCTGCCGGCCATGGATTGCACCGCCGGCTTCCGCTGCTACCGGCGGGAGGTGTTGGAAAGCATTGACCTGGACACTATTTTCTCAGATGGATACTCCTTCTTGATCGAAATGCTATACCGCGTACAGCGCCAGGGGTGGCGAGTTGCCGAGGTGCCCATCATCTTCGAAAACCGGCGACGCGGTGCCTCTAAAATCTCGCGCCAGGAGATTGTCAAGGCCATGTACACGGTCCTGCGCCTGGGTCTGGAACGTCTGGCGGGCAAAGCCCCCGCCCCCATAGCCTCCCAACAACGGTGAAGCGATGACCTTGGAATATGTCCCTTGTAACCTGTGTGGTTCTACCGATAGCGTTGTCCTCTATCCCAGCACACTGCCGGAGAACGAGAGCGACCACGATGTGTCGCGCTACAACTGTACCTGCTCCGGCTATGGTCAGCATTACACCATCGTGCGTTGCCAGCAATGCGGCCTGGTATACACCAACCCCCGGCGCAAGGCGGGCGATATTCTGGATGACTACGAGCAGGTGGAGGATCGCCTGTACCTGGAGGAGCGCGAAGGTCGGGTGTTGACCTTTCGGCGGAACCTGCGGCCCCTGGAGCTTCTTTCCCCGCCGTTGAACGACGCGCGCCTGCTGGATGTGGGATGCCACATCGGTGTCTTCGTCGAAATTGCCCGCGAGCGTGGTTGGGATGCGTGGGGTGTGGAGCCTTCCCGCTGGGCTGCTGCTCAGGCGCAAAAGCGCGGCCTGCAGGTCATCTCTGGGACCCTGCGCCAGGCCGCTTTTCCGGCGGATTCCTTCGCCGTGGTCACCATGTGGGATGTGATCGAGCATCTGGCCAATCCGCGAGGGGAGCTGGAGGAGGTGTACCGCATTCTGAAGCCGGGAGGTCTTCTCGCCGTGCACACCATTAACATCGAGAGCCTCTTCGCCCGCTTGCTGGGCCATCGCTGGCCCTGGTTGATGGAAATGCACCTCTATTACTTCTCCCCCACCACTCTGCAGCGGATGATGGAGAGCGTCGGCTTTCAGGTGATCCAGTGGAAAAACCAGGGGCGCTTTCTGCTGCTGGGGTATCTGGTATCCCGCCTGGAGGCGTATACCCCGCTGCTGGCCCGCGGCTTGAATCGCCTGGTGCGTTCTCTGGGGCTGCAAAATCTGGCCGTGCCCGTCAACTTCGGTGATTTGTTCACCATGTTCGCCCGCAAGCCGTTGTGAAGCGGTCAGCCGATGAAGCCGATGAAGCCGATGGGGCTGATGGAGAACGGGATCGCAACTCACTGTGCTGGCGGGATGCGGCTCAGCTGTGGTCCTTTCGCCCAGCCCTGCCTGTTCCACGGCGGTGCTGGGCACTGTGGAGACGGGGTGTGGTAATCTCACTGGACAGGCAAAACTGGTATCGTGAATTGTATGCCCGCTTGCGTCCCGGCTACCGCACCAGTGGCGAGATTTACGAGGCGCTGGTGCGCCAATGCATTACCCCCCAGGCGCGAGTGCTGGACCTGGGTTGTGGGCGCGGCGGGGTGATGGAGCTTTTTGCCGGGCAGGTGGCATTGCCCGTCGGCGTAGACCCAGACCCGGTATCCCTGGTCGAGCATCGGGAGCCCCTGGTCCGCCGCGCTGTAGCCCTGGCCGATGCGCTCCCCTTTCCCCACGCCAGCTTCGACCTGGTACTGTGCTCGTGGGTCATTGAGCATCTGGCACACCCGCAACTCGTCTTCAGCGAGGTAGCGCGCGTGCTGCGGCCCGGCGGTCATTTCGTCTTCCTCACGCCCAACGCGCTTAACTACGTGGTCATCATCAATCGCCTGCTGCCCGGCTGGCTGCAGCGCTTGCTGGTGCCTCGCGTGTACGCCCGGGCGGAAGCCGATACTTTTCCCGTGGTATATCGGGCCAATACCCCGCGACGGCTGGAGGCATTGCTCCGCCAGGCCGGTTTGCAGCGCGAGGCCCTTTACCTGGTGGGCGATCCTTCCTACTTCGCCCTGCACAAGATACTTTTCTGGGCCGGGGTTCTCTTCGAGCGGCTTACCGATGGGCGACTTCTGCGCTCGTTGAAGGTGCACCTGGTAGGGTGCTACGTAAAGAAATGCGACCTGGGCAGTTAGTACGTGTTTCAGCTACAAGCCCCCAAGCGGCGAGGCATGGCCCCGCCCTTGAAAAAAAGGACGGTGGATGTCAGAGACACCCACCGTCACCTCGTTCTACCCCAGTCTCACATGAACTCCCTTACCCCCAGATTCGCTGGTGGGCAACTTGGGCAGCAGCCAGGCCAGAAAGGCGTCCTGACTGCGGGTCTGCAAGAAGATCCGCCCCGGCCCGCTGAGGTCCACCACCAACCCCTCACCGCTGAACAGAGTGGATTTCAGCCCTCCCACGCGACGCACTTTGAAGCCCATGCCCTCGGTGAAAGCCACCAGGTGGCCGGTGTCCACAGTGTAGGACTGACCGGCCTCCAGATTGACCTCGTGGATGGCCCCGTAGCTGGAGAGCAACAGCGAGCCCGTGCCGCTGGCCCGGAGCATAATCAACCCCTCGCTGGCGAAGAAGGTTTTTGCCCCACCCCATTTGGTATCAATGTTCACCCCTTCGGACGAGGCGACATAGGAACCTGATTGCACCATCAGAGTCTCGTTTTGCAGATAGTGAACAATCATATCGCCTGGCAGGGCCGGCGCCAGGGTGATCTCTCCCCCTTGCGCCGGGGCGCGGTAGGAGTTCACGAAGAAACTCTCCCCGCCCAACAGAGAGCGCTTCAGCGAGGCCAGCAGCCCGCCCTGGGCCTTGGTCTCCAGGCTCACCCCGGAAGACATGCTGACCATCGCTCCCGCCTCGGTGCGGATGCTCTCACCAGGGTCCAGTTTGACAACGGCCAGCGAGTATGACGGTCGGTACATGATCTCGATTTGCATGATCCTTCCTCCTCAAGAAAGTAAGTGCACATCCTGCTGCCCCGTGACAGCAGGTCAATCCAACCGCTTGCGCAGGCTGCGGAAGGTGAGTGTCAGAATGCCTGCGCCCAGGGCGACAAGTGCCAGCCATTGCGGCCACAGGTCCCCCAGCGTCGCTCCTTTGAGCATGACTCCGCGGATGATGATCAGATAATGGCGAATGGGCGAGAAGTTGGAGATAAAGCGCAGGACGGCCGGCATGTTCTCCACTGCCACCAAATAGCCGGAGAAAGCCATGTCCAAAATGCCCAGCATAAAGACGAACAAGAGAGTCTGTTGCTGATTGACCGAGATAGCAGAGATCACCAACCCAAAGCCCAACTCTGCAACGATGAACAGCAGCGTAAGGCCCATGAGCAGAAGCAGCGAGCCCCGCATCGGAATCCGGAACACCCACACGGTGACTGCGAGCATCATCAGAAAATCCACGAAGGCGACGACCACAGCCGGAATTGCCTTGCCAATGATAAGCTCCACGCGTCGCAGGGGGGTGACCATGAGCTGTTCCAGGGTCCCCAACTCTCGCTCCCGGGCGATCCCGGCTGCTGACACCAGCAGGGTGACCATGTACACGATCAAACCTAACTCGGCGGGGATGGCGAAATACTTGCCACTCAGCTCCGAGTTGAAACGCACCGTGGGCCTCAGTTCGAGGGGGGCCGAGGCCGAATGCCCGGTCCTCTCCACAAGCACTGCCTGACCGAAGTGGGTGATTACCCCCTCGGCAGTGTTTACCACCGTGCTGCCCGCCCACACATTGGAGCCGTCGGCCAGCACCTGAACCTGGGGACGGCGGCCCGCGGCCAGGTCGGCGGCGAACCCTTGCGGGATGATAACCGCCAGGGTGATTTCCCCCTTATCGAGGAGTTCATTGGCCTGCTGCTCGCTCTCGATGACATGGGTCCAGGCCAGTTCCTTCGTATTGTCCAGGCCCGTGATCAGTGCTCTGCTTTGCCGGCTCTTGTCCATATCCAGAACGCCCATGGGTAGGGCTGCCACATCCCTGGAGGTGGCCAGGGCCAGCAACACGAGCTGAAACAGCATGCCCAGGACGATGAAAGAGGCTAGAAACCGGTCTCGGGCGATTTGGATAAAATCCTTGAGAGCAAGGTTAATAATACGAGCTACCATACCCGCGCTTCGATCAGGTCAGTTTGCGCTTAAACGAGGCAATGGTGAGCACCAACGCCGTTGTTCCAAT
Source organism: Anaerolineae bacterium (assembly GCA_014360845.1). GTDB lineage: Bacteria > Chloroflexota > Anaerolineae > JACIWR01 > JACIWR01 > JACIWR01. Next base: position 8,483 of record JACIWR010000068.1, on the reverse strand, counting down.
AGCAAACAAAGTGAGAGCCGGTCGCCACAGCTCTGGCAGGCCCACCCCTTTCAAGAACAAGCCCCGGTTGATGGCGATGTAGTGGGTCGTCGGTATGAGCAGAGCCTCAATTTGAGCGGTGAGAGAGGTTCTGTCTATGGGCCGCAGCAGACCTGCCAGGAAAAAACTGGGCAGGAAAAAGACGAGAAACACGGCCACCGAGGCTGACTGCTGGCTTCTCAGAAAATTGGCGATGAGCAAGCTGAGCCAGAGGCTGGACAAAAGAAACACCAGCGACAGCAGAAGGAAAAGCAAAAAAGGTCCGCGAAAGGGCACCTGGAACCAGAAAACGGCCACGGCGGCGGTGAGCACGGCGCTCAACAGGCCGCTGGCGGCATAAGGCAGGAATTTGCCTATCAGAAACTCGCTGTTACGCAAAGGGGTGACCACCAGCCCCTCCAGCGTGCCCATCTCCCGTTCTCGGGTGAGAGAAGTAGCGATGGCAAAGCTGGGGGTGTTCATCACCACGGCGATGAGACCCGGCACCATGCTGTACAGGGCCTTCAAAGTAGGATTGTAGCGCACCTGGGTGCGAATGTCTATCGGCGGCGAGGAAGAGAGCGCGCCCCAGGCACCGGACAGGTGCCGTGTCCCAAAAGCCTGAGTGCGCGTGCTCAAATGGGTCAACGCCTGACCGCCGACATTGGGGTTCGTCCCGTCAATGAGAGCCTGCACCGCCACCGGCCGCCGGGCCTGCAAATCATCCATGAAGCCGGGCGGGATGATTATCACCGCGCGAACCCGCCCTTCGACCAGCAAGTCATGGGCCTCGTCCAGGCTTTCCGGCCGATAGAGCAGTTGAAACGTCCCGTCGCTGGTGAGAGCAGCCAGATACTCCCTGGAAAGAGCCGTCCGGTCCTGATCCAGCACCGCCAGGGGGAAGCGCTCCACGTCCAGGGTGAACATATAGGCCAGGGTGATTAACATCACCGCCGGCTGCAAGGTCACTTGAAAGAGCGCTTGCGGATCGCGGATGATGTGCATGATTTCCTTCCACACCACCGCCAACACCCTGCGCCACGAGAAGGCAGTGGCAGTATTCACCCGTTCATCTCTGGATTGACGGCTCATAGTTCCGACCGTGTTCACCTCCCTTGCGAGAAGTAACAGACCTCCGAGGTCTGAGTGATCTCGGAGGTCCGCTGCGCTCAGACGGTTTATCAGTACCGTAGGATGGCCCCGATGGAGCCTGCTTCTTCTAACTCCTGACTATCGCGCACCACTTCTACCTCCACACCCTGTTCCATGGCGCGGTGCACGATGTGCTCCACTATATCGTCAGTGAGCTGAATCTCGCCCCCGCAGAGCGGGCACGCGGTGCGCTCCTGCAAAGTTAGGTAGCGGCATGCGACGCACCGATAGCCCGGTTCGCTGTAACCTCTCATGGTGAGCAAGATGCGCACTCGCTGCTCCTGGACGGCGGCCAGCGTGTCGGACAGGCCAACGACACCCTGTCCCCTCTTCCAGGCGGCGATCAATTGCCCCACTAGCTGCTTCTCCTGCTCTCGCTCGACCCGGCGAATCACCTCCAGCGAGTGGTCCAGCACATCTGCCTCGGGGGCGGCGGTGTCAATCGAAAAGCTACCCACCACCATGTTTTGCAGCGATTTGGGCAGCATGGCCTTAAACTGGGCGACGTTGTCATCCGTGCCCCCTAAAATGAGCCGGCTGCAGCGCCCTTTGGAGAAAAACTTGGCCGTGAGTTCAGCTGCCTCTCTCAGGTTGCGCTGAGCGTGCTCATCGGCCCAGCGCTGATACTTTTGCGCAGCCCAACCTCCCTTTTTGTGCCGTTTGGGCAGTTCTCCCATGGTGCCCGCCGTTTCGCGCAGTTCGCCCTGTTCAAACAAGAACAGTCGCGCTCCCTCCCGGTCTACCAGAACCACGCCGTAGCGGCTGTAGTCGTCCAGCACTTCGGTCAGAGGTTTGATGTAAGGTCGTGGGGCCACGTAGACCAGGTTGGGGACCGGCACCGCCAGGGGATAAGCCCGCCAGAAGTTCTTCTCCTGGCAGGAAAAGATGACCACTCCTTTGCCCTGCCAGTCGTACTCAAAATCGAAATACTTTTCTACCTCAGAAATATCCTCAGGAGCCGCCTTGTCGCCCGCCTGCTTCAGCAAGCCTCTCAAGATAAGCCGATATTCGTCTGTGGTGTGCTGAGAGGGGTCTACATTGAGATAGACACTGAGCACCGGTGTCTCCGTGCTTCTGAACTCGACCAGCTCTTGCAGATCGTCCGTCGTGAACATTTCTGCCCTCCTTTGGCTTAGTAAAAGTGACCGGCTATTATTCCAGCATCTCTCGCAGACGTGCGATCTCCGCTTCGAACTCGGCACGCATTCGTTCCATCTCGGCTTGCATCTCCCGCATTCTCTCGGTCATGTTCAAAATCACTTCTACGCCGGCAAGGTTGACCCCCAGTTCATTGGTGAGGCGGGTAATTTTGCGCAGGCGTTCAATGTCGCGCGGAGAGTATAAGCGTCGGTCTCCCGACGAACGATGAGGTCTGACAAGACCCAGCTTTTCGTAATAGCGCAAGGTCTGCGGATGCAGATTCACCATCTTAGCAGCCACGCTGATGGCATAGCAAGGCTCGTCCATCGAATATGGGGCTGCGTCGTCCATTTTTTTCACCTCCCGATCAGCAACAATGAATGATAGCTCCCGCATGGAGTCTAACGGGCCGTCTCGGGGCGTGCTGCCAGTTTCACCCGTACCGTCAAGGGCTGGCCCTCGCGGATGACGCTCAGCTCGACGGTGTCTCCTACCGCGGTCTTGCTCTCCAAATACACGGTCAGACTATCCATGCTATCTACGGCTACCCCGTTGATGGCGGTGATAATATCACCACCGATCATCACGCGGTAGTTGCCCACTCTGACCTGCCTGGTGCCACCTCGCAGTCCGGCTTTGTGGGCCGGGCTATCGCGGTATATCTGCGCTATCAGCAGTCCTCGTTCCACCGGTAAATCCAATGCCTGGGCCAATCCCGGTGTGATGGCATAGGCCAGAATGCCCAACCAGGGATGCTCATAACGACCAGTGGCGATGAGTTGAGGCACCACGCGCTTCACCGTGTCCACGGGCACGGCAAAGCCGATGTTCTCCGCTCCGCTGCGTATGGCCGTGTTGACCCCGATCACCCGGCCCCGCGAGTCCAGCAGCGGCCCGCCGGAGTTGCCCGGGTTAATGGCCGCATCAGTTTGGATCAACTCGCCCAGGGGACGGCCCTCGCTCTCGATGATTCGTCCCAGGGAGCTGATTACCCCGGTGGTCAGAGTCCGGTCCAGGCCGAAGGGATTGCCAATGGCTATCGCGCGCTGTCCCACTCGCAGGTCGGCGGAACTGCCCAACTCCACCGGGGTTAAGAGTTCGGCGGGTACGTCAATGCGGATCACGGCCAGGTCGTTGTAGGGGTCAGCGCCCACTACCTGGGCGGGAACGACCGTGCCATCGGCCAGGGTGACATCTATGCGCTCCGCCCCCTCTATCACGTGATTGTTGGTGACGATATGCCCCTCGCGATCAATGATAAAGCCGGACCCGGTGCCCTCTTGAGGCACAGGGCCCCAGAAGAAGTCGAGGGTGATAACCTGGCTGGTGATGTGGACCACAGCCGGACTTACCCGCTCGTAGATGTTGATAATCAACTGCTCTTCGATGTCCTGAGCAGTGAACGCGCTCTCCGGCAAGGGGGTAGGAGTAGCTATGATAATGAGCGGAGTGGGGCTTGGTTGAGGGGTCGCGGTTTGAGGGGAGCTAAGAAAACATCCACATAGAGCAAAAAGCAGCAACGGGGTGAAGAAAAACCGTTTGCAGGTCGCTCGTCTCCTCATTGACGACTCCTCGTGGTCTTCTGGGATAGTGCTTTTCAAGGGAGATCCTTGCTCGTTGGGCAAGAATTTCACCACAAAGGACACGCAGGACTCCAAAGATACAAAGGGAAAAACGTGGTCCCCTTCGCGCCCTTTGTGTCTTTTGTGGTAAGGCTTTTTGGCTCCGGCTAGGCCGGGTTAAGGTGATGGCATTCGATCAGCGCGCGGGACGTTCTCCCAACACCACTTGGATGTGCATCTCCCGCCCGTCGCGCAAGATGGTCAAATCCACCGTCTGCCCGACCACGGTATGTTGCAGGTAAGTGATAATGTCGTCCATGCTGCGGACAGGCACTTCGTCTATGGCGATGATAATATCCCCGCCGGCCATCACCGAGGTGGAGAACTCTTCAATCCTCACCTCGCGCGTGCCACCCCGCAGTCCGGCTTTTCTGGAGGGCCCAGCAGGGTCCACTTCCTCTACCAAAACGCCCTGGTTCACCGGCAGGTCGAGAGCTTCCACCAGTTCTTGGATAATGGTTCGTCCGGTGATGCCCAACCACGGATGGGCGTAGTGGCCGGTGGCGATGAGCTGGGGTACCACCTTCTTCACCAAATCAACGGGCACGGCAAAACCCACCCCTACGGAGCCGGGCACCGGTGAGTTGATGAAGGTGGTTACCCCGATGACCCGCCCTTGCGAATCCAGCAACGGTCCTCCGGAATTGCCGGGATTGACCGCCGCGTCGGTCTGGATGATCTCGGCGATGGAAAAACCGCTCTGCTGCGGGAATACACGGCCTATAGCGCTGATGATGCCCGTGGTCATCGTCCATTCCTGGCCGAAGGGATTGCCGATGGCGATGGCTCTCTGGCCCACTTTGACGCTGGCCGAATCACCTAACTGCACCGGGTTCAACAACTCGGCGGGGTAATCTACCTGGAGAACTGCCAGGTCGCTATCGGCGTCGCTGCCGATAACCTCTGCCTGCACCCGTGTTCTATCGAAAAAGGTAATCCAGATGCGCTCGGCATCTTGTATCACGTGATGATTGGTGACGATGTGCCCTTGGGTATCGTAGACAAAGCCCGAGGCCTGACTGGAATCAAGAGGATTACGAGCCATCACGCTGATGTTGACCACCGAAGGGCTCACTCGTTGGTAGATGTTAATCAGCAGCAGCTCTTCTTCGTCAGCGGTGATGACCACATCCTCCGGCAAAGGAGTGGGAGTGGCCACAATGACTACCGGCTTCGGCGGCGAGGTGGGTTGGGGGGCGGGCAATCCCAGGTTGCTCACATTGCACCCCAACAGGGTTATGGCCAAAGCCGCGAGCATAATCACTTTTACGTTCGTTTTCAAATTCGCCTCCTGCAAGACACTAAAAGCATGTCTGAATTCGGACTTCAAGCCTCGATAGCCCCAGAAGCACACAGAAATTGGGATGGTTCAGAATGGGTTGACACTTTAATCGGGCAGCATACTGTCAACGAATGGTGGAACGAATAAACGAATGATCAGCATCGCGGTCTATTCGTTTATTCGTTGGATATTCGTTGACAGAGGAGTCGCCCAAGCCAAGAAACGAACGGAAAAACAGTGGGGGCTGATTTACCCACTGGATCTGGGCCCAAGGCGGGGCTATTTTCTCTTGAGAATTTTTTCAGGGCTTCAAAAGTGTAAACCTATTTCCGCCAGAATGATGAACCATCCCAATTTTTGGCTCAATTTCAGGAGGTGAGGTGTGATGGTGCGTAAAGAAGTTCTTCTGGCTGTGCTGGGGTTACTGGTGCTGTTTGCTGTCGGCTGTCCATCCAAGTCCAATGAGCTGAGCTATGGCAACATTCTGTACGAGACCAGCGTCCCCGCCGGGGAGAGCATTCCCGGCACCGAGCTGCAATACGTGGGTCTGACCGACGGTCGGGCGCAGGTGCTGATTAAGGGTCAGCAGGCGGCCAAGCAGAAGGGGGATTCGCTGAGCTGGAAGGGCCCCGTGCGCGACGGCGTCGAACTGGAGCTGGCCCTGAGGGTGTTGCGTTATACCGAAGAAGCGCTGTCTGTTGCCGGTACGGCTAAGGTCATCGTGCGCGATCCCGATCCCGTGCGGGCCGAGATTCCGGAGGATGCGCCGCTGCGTTTCAGCAATGCGCCGGTGGTGTACACCGTCAAGCGCGGCAGTTATATCCCCGGTACCACGCTGGAATACCTGGAGCGCAGCGAGGAAGGGGCCAAACTGGGTGGTGTGGAGGGGTATCCTTATTTCAAGACGGGCGATTCCGTGGTGTGGGAGGGGCAGATTCACGAGGGGGTTTATCTACAACTCAATGCACGGATAGGGGTGATTACGGATAGCACCCTGGCTTTGGCCGGGACGGCTAATTTGTGGATCGTGCCTTCAGGTGGAGAAGCCGGGGCTCATCGGTGAGTGATTATCGGCTTTCGGTGGATCACAGATCCACCGGAAGGGGGAAACAAAAGGCCATCTGCAGCTCAGCCGCAGATGGCCTTCTCTCTTTGAGGTCATAGCGAGTGCATCTCTCACTCGGAGCGGATGTGCATGGGCATGATGACGTGGATAAAAGTATCATCGCCGACGGGCTTGATCACGCCGGGGCTGGAAGCCGTGGTGGTTTCCAATGACACCTGGGCGCTGTCTATCACCGACAGAACATCTATCAAGTACTTGACGTTGAAGGCGATGGTGATGGGCTCGCCTTCCACCTGGGCGTCTATCTCGCTCACGCTGTCGCCCATTTCGGCGCTGGTGGCGTGGACGGTCATACGTTCAGGGGCGATGCTCAGGCGCACGATGTTCGCCTCGCTGCGCGCGAAGATGTTGGCCATGCGGCAGGCCTTGAGGAATTCCCCGGTGTTCAGCACGGTGCGGGTGGTGTGTGTTTTGGGGATAATCTGGTTATAATCCGGGAAGCGGCCTTCGATAAGCTGTGAGACCAAATCTATGCCGAAGACTTTACCCTGCAAAGCGCCGGCGTTGCCCTGCAAATGGAAAATCACCTGGCTGCGGCTGGGGGTGATGGTCATGCTGATGGGTTCTTCTTCTTCGGCGCTGATCCTGTGCAATTCTGAGAGGGCACGGGCCGGGATGACCACGCTGATGGGTTCCGGCACGGTCTGGCCCAGGGGAGCGGAGCGCACCGAGAGGCGGAAGCCGTCGGCGGCCACCAGGGTCAGCGTATCACCACTGAAATCGGCCAGCACGCCGGTAAGTATGGGCCGACTCTCGTCGGTGGCGGCAGCGAAGGTGACTTGCCCGATCATCTGGCGTAGAGTTTCGGGAGGGAGGGCTATTTCGTGTTCATCGTCAACGGTGGGCAGCAGGGGAAACTCCGAAGCGTCCACTATTTTCAGATCGGCCTCGTTGCGGGCGCATTTCAGGTGTAGGGCCTGGGTGCGGACCACCAGTTCCATGTCAATGCGCTCCGGCGGCAGGGAGTTGACCAGGTCGGTGAGCAGTCGTGCCGGGACGGTGGTTTCCCCGTCTTCTTCGACTTTGGCCCCAAGCCAGCAGGAGATAGCCAGTTCCAGGTCAGTCGCGGCGAGTTTGAGCCGTCCCTGGTCCGTAGCCAATAACACATTTGACAATACGGGGAGAGTACTGCGAGTTGCCACTGCGCGGCTGACGATGGAAAGGCCTTTGGCCAGATTCTCTTGCAGGCAAGAAATACGCATGAGAGAAGACCTCCTTGGGGTATAAAGTTTCCTCGATTATTCAGTGCCGCCTCGTCGCCACCAAAGGAATGCGCCACGGGCTTCCCACAGGGCCAGCAACAGGATGATTCCCGCGCCAAGGAGAGGGGCCCAGGCGCCCCGATCGCCGCCGGTGGGGGGCATTTGCGCGGCTTCTTCTTCGCTCTCCGGAGTGGCACTGACCGGCACCTCGCTCTTGAGCCCGGTGAGACTGACGTTGTCCACGAAGAATTCCGAACGGCTGTGCATGACCGGCCACTTGCTCCATCCGCGGATGAAGATGGTCAGGGATTCGCCGTCGGCGGTGAGGGTGGTGGAGTAGGTACCCATGACGGGTGAGGCCAGGTCTATGGCTTGATCATCCCATCCCAGGTCCATCCACGCCGTCACTGCCTGCCAGTCTGTGCCGCCCTGGGGATCCATGCTCCACTGCATGCGGTGGCCGTAGCTGCCGTTGCCGGCTTCGGTGGAGCGGATGAGGCCCTGCAGAGTCAGGGTATAGGTCGCGCCCGGTACGACGGACACGGTCTGGTAGATGCCGATATAGCGGTCGGCTTCGGCGATATTGCTCAATTTCATGCTCTGAGAGTGCTCGCCGTGAGCTACAGCGGGCAGCCAGTCATTGTCGCCCCAGAAGAATTGCGCTCCACCCTCGGTGTGGAATTTACCCCAGCCGGTGCCGGTGCCCTCGGGGGTGAAGGGCTCTTCGAAGTCACCGTTGACCAGGAGCTCACCTATCACCGGAGCGGGGGTGGCGGTGGGGGCTACGGTGACGGCAACCGTGGGGGTGATGGTGACAGTGGCCGGTACTTCGGTCTCGGCTTCTGCAGGGGTGGGCGTGTAGGTGGGAGGCAGGGTGACGGGTGTCGGCGTGTAAGTCGGGACGGCGGCCAGGGGTGAGGTGGGGGTGGCGGTGGGAGCTG
>JACIWR010000067.1 GCA_014360845.1 Anaerolineae bacterium | reverse complement strand
CTTGCGCGACTTCCCTTACAACGAATCCATCGCAGCCCCGCCGGAGGGCCAGGACGCAGTAGACTATTTCCTTTTCGAGGTAATGGAAGGGTACTGCGACTATTACGCCTCAGCCATGGCCGTCCTGGCGCGGGCGGTGGGCATCCCCGCGCGAGTGGACAACGGCTATACCCGAGGCGAATACCAGGCGGAGAGCAATACCTTCCTGGTGCGCGAAAAACACGCCCACGCCTGGGTGGAGGTCTACTTTCCACGGTATGGGTGGGTAGAATTCGAACCCACCGCCTCACAGCCGGTTGTTGCCCGTCCGCAGGCTAACACCACCCAGGGAGAATACCTCGTGGAAGACACAGACCGCCTGGAACGGGCCGAGGAGGAACCTCGCCCCGAAGACCTGCGGGATGAACTGTCCAGGGCCTCCTATCCCACTGGCGGGGGAACCCCCAACTGGCTGCAAAACGTTCGCTGGGGCGGGGTCCTCGGCGTGATAGCATTGGCCTTGCTGGGGGGCATCGCCTGGGTACGCTGGTGGAGAAGGGGATGGGGTTTGAGTCCGGTGGAGAGGGCTTACGAGCGCCTGGTGGCCTTCGCGCCCCTGATTGGCTGTCCCTGTCAACCACATCAGACGCCTTATGAGTACGCTGCTCTGCTGAGCCGGTTCTTGCCCGCGGGGCGGGCACAAATACAGCTCATTGTCGAGTTATACGTCCTGGAAAAATTCGCCAGCCGCTCTGGGGATAGTGAGATAGCCCGCCAGGCCTGGCGAGAGATACAACCTCTGCTCCTGCGAGGCATCTTCACCAGAGCCCTGGCAGGACGCTCTGCACACCTGCGATGAGCCCGTCCCACCATCCCACGTAGGGGGGACGCGCCGCAGTGAAACAGACGGTGCTGGTTGGGGGAAAAGAGAGCCCTCCCCGCCGCTGTTGTAGGGCAGGTTGAGGACGCACCGCCGTAAAACAGGCGGTGCTGGTTGGAGAAATAAAGAGAGCCCTCCCCGCCGCTCGAGCGGCGGGGAGGCGGCTGCGCGGGACAGGCTTTCCAGTTTGTCTTACATCCTCTTGATTACGACAGGAACAAGAGCGACGCACCTGCAAGGTGCGTCGCTCTTGGGCGAAATCCCCCGTAGTTACCTTCTGGGAATCGTGAAAAAGAACTCGCTTCCCTTGCCCACCTCGCTTTCGACCCAGACCTGCCCACCCCACAGCTCAACCATCCCCTTGACGATGGAGAGACCAAGGCCCATGCCCTCATGCTCGCGGGTGAGGGATTCTTCCACCTGATAGAAGCTCTCGAAGATTTTATCGTGGAGATGCGACGGGATGCCGGGGCCCGTATCCCGTACCGAGATTTGAATTTCCTCGCCCCGCTCCAGCGCGCGCACCTCGATGTGCCCCCCCGGTGGAGTGAACTTGATGGCATTGGAGAGCAAGTTGCTCAGCACGATGTACAGCTTCTGCGGGTCGGCGCGAATGGGTTGGAGGTCAGCCGATTCGTGCACTTCAATGGTTTGCTCTTTGGCCCGCGCCAGGGAGACGGTATCCGTCACCACGTCCTTTATCACTTGGCGCACGGATAACTCCTCCAGGCGTATCCGCATCTTCCCTATCTCTAACTGGCGCAGGTCCAGCATATCCGCGATTAAATCCCGCAGGCGCACGGCGTTGCGCACAATGGCCCGCGCGCGCTCCTGAAGCGTCCCCGACAACTCGGACTCCAGAAGGTCGGCGTGGCCCATCAGGATGGCCAGAGGTGTGCGCAGTTCATGAGCAGCGATGTTGATGAACTCGCTCTTCATCCGGTCCAGTTGTTGGAGCTCTTGATAGGCTCGCTGTATCTCCTGAAAAAGCCGCGCATTCTCGATTGCAATGGCCGCCTGCCCGCTAAGCACTGTGAGCAACGTCGGATCGCCACTGTTGAAAGTCGCCCCCTCCGTCGCCCGGAACACGCCCAGAATGCCCAGGGGACGATCGGGTTTCACAGCCAAAGGGGTGAGGATGAAAGAGTGAACGCCCAAATCGGACATCACATCCGCCAGAGCCCCGTTCCAGACGCCGCGCTCCTGGACGACCAACTGCTCTCCGGACTCCATTAGCTGCCGCACAATGCGCTGGAACCGGTCGCTGCTAGGCCACAAATCCCGCTGGCCGGAAACCGGAGAGATAGCCCGCGCCAATACCTTGCGGCGATTGTAGTCCAGCAACACCAGCAATGAGTGATCGGCGTTCACCGCCTGGCGGGCTACATCCACCACTTGCTGGAGCAGCGATGGCACGTCCACGATGGACATGAAAGCCTTGTTCAGTTCAAACAAAGGGAGCAACGCTTTCAGGCGCACGTTCTCGCGCCGCAGTTGCTCCCTCTCCAGGGCGTGATTCACAGCTCGAAGCAATTCATCCGGCGTAAAGGGCTTGGCGACGAACTCATAGAAGCCCAGCTTCAGCGCTTCGATGACCAAATCCATCGTCCCGTGCCCGGTGATCACCACGCAGACGATATCGGGCGCGAACTCTTGAATGGCCTGGGCCGCCTCCAGTCCCCCTAACCCGGGCATCAGGATGTCGGTCAACAGCAGGTCAAAAGGCTCACGGCGAGCGGCTTCCACCGCCTGCAGGCCATCTTCGACGCAGTGTACCTGATAGCCCTCCGCGCTCAAGGTACGCGCGCAAAGCTCGCGAATGTGTTCTTCATCATCGGCGATGAGGATTTTCTCTCCGGCCATAGGACATCACACTTTCTGCCTTGTGGCAAGCTCCAGCCATAAAGCCGAGACCGAGCTGAACCGCTGTTGGTGAGATTCGCGCCCGCAAGGCCTCAGTCCAATATCCTCTTGCCGGCGGTGGAAGGCACTTGCTCGCAGGCCTCACCGGACGTTGCGATAAGCTTCTTGTTCTATCCAGCGGTCCAGTAAGCTTTTCTTCACCCTCCACTGCCGTCCCACTTTGAAAGCGGGGATTTCCCCCTCACGCGCCAGGCGACGCACAGTGAGTTCGTGCAAGCTGAGATAACGAGCCACTTCCTCAATGGTCATGATGCGATCCACGTCATCCAGGGGTTTAGCCAGGAAATCCTGCGCCCCCATTTCCATGGCCCGCTTCACTTCTTCCTCCACTGAGTAGCCGCTAATCATCACCACCACAGCATCGGGGTGGATCTCCTTGATGGCCTCCAGTGTTTGCACACCATCCATGCCAGGCAGCCGCACGTCGAGGAAAATCAGATCGTAGGGCGTCTCTTTGACCTTCTCCAGTGCCTCGTAGCCATCATGAGCTACCTCTACCACCTGTTCTCCGCCCAGTAGTCGCTGGAATGTTTGTCCGACCTCGGGCTCGTCGTCCACTACGAGTACCTTGAAATCCTTTCGTTTCATGCCGATCTCCTCACTGCTAGTACTTTCGTTTTAGACGATGCCCCGCTCACCCCGCATCGTCACTTCCCCCCATTTGCTTAAACTGTGGAGACAAAACGGGGTCACCCCAAGCTGGTCAAAAGCTTGTGTGACCCCCCCATATAATGAACCCCCCAGAGATTCCAGACGTAAGCGCTACGGCAGCTTATCGGATAAGCGCTAAATATCATTATACAACATCAATAAGCGCTTGTCAATAGGAAATGTATTCATAATATCGTAAAATATTAAACACATGCATACATTGATTGAGGTTTGCATACAGTCACACAGATGACATTGATAGAACTCAGCCCTGAGTTCATCATGGGGCTCAGGGCTGAATCCGGCGCCGAGGAAAAGGGCCTCACTTACCGGTACACAAGTCAATCCCATCCCAACAAGGCTGGCAATAAGGGTCTATGTCCAGAGCTTTATCCAGCCAGGGTAACCCCTTTTCACAGCCGCGAGCCAGGTCTTCTTCGGAGTATCCGGGCGCTAAGCCATTGGTGGCCGCATAGATATAGGCCAGACCCAGCTCGTAGTAATACTCGGCGGAGGTAGCACCCAGTTGCACCGCCCGCTCGAAGTTGACGATGGCATCCTCGTAGTTTCGCTTGGCGTAATAGAGCCAGCCTAGGTGACCGTAGGCGCTGGCATAATCGGGATCCAGCTCAATGGCCCGTTCCAACTCGATGATAGCCCGGTCCAGTTCGCCTTTGTAGAAACCGTACGTCCAGCCTAACAGGTCATATCCTTCGGCGTCATTGGGACTTATCTCTACGGCTTTCTCAAAGTTGGCGATGGCGCGGTCATAATCAGGGGGGTATAGGGCCAGGTAGTTGCGGCCCGCGGCATTGTACAGATAGCTTAATCTGGGATGGAGGGCAATGGCCGCCTCGTATTCGGCTACAGCGCTCTCGTAATCGCCCATGACCTCGTAGACATAGGCCAGGGTGCGGTGAGCGTCCACACTGCGCTCATTCAGGGATACAGCCAGTTCTGCTTCGTCCAAGGCATCGTACCAACTGCCCAGGTCGGCATATATCTCGGCCAGGTAGGCATGGGCCTCGGCATAGTCAGGATTGATGCGCAGAGCATCTTTGCACAGGCTCTCCGCCTCGGCTAGCACACTCCTGCGCTCCCGCTCCAGCACAAAGTCCAGAACCTGCTCCTCATCCACCCCGCCTCGCACCAAATATTTCTCTTCGGCCATGCCAGGAATCTGCGGCGTGACCCACCACAGGGTTTCGTCGTCAGCGTAGGGATTGGGCACGGCTATGACCTGATCGTCCACCTCTCCCTCTTCCGCTTTCTCGACCTGGACCATATCCGCCGACAGGTCGTACACCAGCCAGTCCAGGGCGAAGGCTTTGACCGCATAGGTTTCAGCCGTCTCCGCCTCTATCAGGGCCTGGCCATACTCGCGCAAAGCGTCGGCCGCTCGCCCCCGCAACACCATCAGTCGTACCAAACGGGACAAGGACGTCGTATCCGAGGGGTCAACTTTTACCGCCTGGCGATAGGCGGCGATGGCTTCATCCAGTGAACCCTCAGCGTAGTATTCCTCCGCCTCGAAGAAATAGGATTCGGCAGTGCGCGTCGGTGTCGGCGTCGGTTCAAAAGGTCGCGCCCATTGAGGTTGCTCGGTGATGATGTACACACCGAACAAGATCAGTATGGTGAGAATCAAAACCCGCCACGGTGACGATTTTTTCCTCTCCCGACGGGGTGGCCCCAGATACATTCTCTCCTCCCTTCGAAGATTTGTGCAGTTCAGCGCGTGTTTCAGCAGGTCGGGCCCGTGGCCCGACGCGGATGCGGCAGGGCATGGTATCAAGATTTGAGGCTATGCAGATGCCTGGAGGTTCGTCAGTTCCACCAGACCCATCTCAGCCAAGAGACGGAAGTACTCGACCAACAACTCCACGTCCCGCTGACCGGTCTCCATTTCCACTAGGTCGGCAATCTCCAACACGGTGCGCTCACCATCGGCCCAGTATTGAGCCAGGATGGGCAAGGTGCGTCCGCCCTTTTCTCGCTCCTTGACCAGTTTCCGCCAGCGTTCCCGTTTCTCCGGGACCAGCAGGTGCTGATGGGAATCCCACGACACAGGACCGGGATACAGGCGGCGCGGGATCATAGCCTCCGCTTTGGCGCTCCACTCATCGGCCTCAGGGCTGGGCAGCGGTGGCAGAGTGGTCAGGCCCAGAGCTTTGATATGTTCCTCAAGGACGGTGCGCACGCGGTCCAATTCGTGTTCGGCAGCGATGGTTATCTCGTGCTGCAAATCGGCGACGAATCCGTCTCCTTCCGGCCACAGGCGGTGCAAGGTATCCAGCGCTGCCCGACCCCGCGCCACGGAGAAAGCGACCCGCCGCTCGAGGCTGGCCGCCAGCCTGGACAGCGCCTCTGCATCATCGGAGGAAAGGATGTCCTCCAGCGCCTGCTGGAGAGTCCGCCCCAGGCGTGCTTTGTGGCGCGTCACCATCTCATGCCCCAGCCAGACGGACTCCCGCTCGCCAGCGCGGGCCAAGAAGTAAGCGTAAGTGGCCGCCAGGGAGCCCACCCGGGCCAACATGGCCGGGTCTACCTTGTCCAGGGTGTCCTCCGAGGTGTGATAGAATTTGTCGGGCCACTGGATAAGCATTGGCGTGGGCACGCCTACACTGGGGTCAGACAAGATGTAGTGGTCGCTACCGCCGGAGAAAGGAACTACGGCGTGGCGGAACAGGGGATAGCCGCCCAGGCCGGTATGGGACGGTGCGTCATCGAATAGCTCCTCCCGCAGACGTTCCAGCAAATCGGGAGCGAAAGAGGACATGGCTGCCGGTGGGCATTCGATCAGGAAGGAACTGCCGCACAGCTCTTGATTCTGGCCAACCATGTCCAGGTTGATACCGGCGACCATGCGCGGTATCTCGTCTTCGTGGGCAGCCAGATACGCCAGAGTGCCCGTCATTTCCGGCACCCACAGGAAACGGATGCTCCGTCGGGGCGGGGGCAGTTGGCCGGCACGGATAAGCTGTTGCAGCGTGCGGGCCATCTCCAGCGCCGCCGCCGATCCGGAAGCGTTGTCGTTGGCCGAAGGTTGCGGGTGACACAGATGTGCGACGACGATAATCTCCTCCTCACTATCGCCGGGAATCAAGGCGGTGACCACTTCCAGCTCACCGTCGTATAACCGGGCATCCACTTGCGCCCGTACGCGCACAGGCTCACCACCGTTCTGCTGCTGCTTTTTCACCAGTGCTCGCAGGCGTTCTCCTTCCCGTGGAGATAGCACGAAGCCAAAGCATTTGCGCTCGCCGCCGCGCCACCAGAAAGAAGTGTACTGCAAAGCGTCGGGCAGGTCCATTCTCTCCCGGACGGGCGGAGCTTTGCGCATGCCGTCGAAGAGGATGCCCACTGCACCGTATTTCTCCACCGCCAACTCCCGCACCCGTCCCACATCCCCCTGGGTGAGGATCACCTTGCCGCGCAGGTCCAGCCCCTCGTAGTCGGATTCCTCCTCACCGTCCTCCAGCACCACGACTTCGGCTTCCCCCTGAAACGAGACACTGCGCTGAATAAGGGAGATGGGACAGACACGGAAATCGGCCAGTTTGCGCCGTTCCTCCTCAGGGGAGATGAGATGGAGAGTGGCCTGGCGTGCCTCCCATTCCTGAAAGGAGCGCGCCGACCAGAAGCGGGTCTGTTCGTTGGCCGCGAAAGACAAGAGTTCGACCTCGAGGCCGACGGCTTGCAGCTCGGCCAGACAGTACTGAGCAGCCTGGCGATAACCCGGGCTGGCCTGGATGCGGTGAAAGCGGCTGATGGCAGCCACATGATGCAGAGCGGCCTCACCTGAGAATTCCCGGCGAATGGTATCGAATATTGTGTGCAACACGATATTTTCCTCCCGCTTGATTTGCTGCTCCGCTACGGGCACCATCATATCACTTTACCAGGAAGAAGTCAAGAAGAAACTGCGTGGGGGTGTATTTCACTTCTCCCTGATCTCGCGGAGTTGTACTCCGCGAGAGGTGTCACTATCCCGAAGTACAACCGCGGGCCAGCGAACCCGGGGGAGGGTCTATTCGACTCCGTTGCGCTCCACTCAGAATGCTGGCCCCGCTCGTGCGTGCTCCTTAAATGCAACGCACCCTGGCGCGGTATCGTTCGGTAGTTGCCCGCAATGATGTTTAGCAGTAAAATATTGCCACTACAATCACGGAGGCTTCATTCATGCAGATTTGGCAACGCAATTTATACGTCATGTGGGTAGCCGAAGCGCTGGCCATCATCGGCTTCAGCGTCGTTATTCCCTTTCTTCCCTATTACGTTCAGGAGTTAGGCGTCAGCGATCTGACAGAAGTCGAAATGTGGGCCGGTCTCCTGTACTCCGTCCCGGCGGTGTTGATGGGCATCTTCGCTCCCATTTGGGGCTCGCTGTCCGACCGTTACGGCCGCAAATTGATGGTCGAACGGGCCATGTTAGGGGGAGCAGTGATTTTGACGGTGACTGGCTTTGTGCGCAACGTGCCACAATTGCTGATCATGCGCTCTTTGCAGGGCTGCGTGACCGGTACTGTGGCCGCGGCCACGACGCTGGTGGCCAGTAGCACGCCCCGCGAACGAATAGGCTACGCCCTGGGGCTACTGCAAATGGCCATCTACGGCGGCGCGTCCATCGGGCCGCTGGTGGGCGGTCTGGTGGCCGATACATTCGGTTACCGGGCCGCCTTCTGGGTGACGGGGGGATTGCTGTTGTTCGCCGGACTGCTGGTGCTTTTTCTCGTCCAGGAGCAATTCGACCCACCACCGAAAGAGAAGGGGAAGGAGTCCGGCGGTCTGTGGCAGGGGCTGAAGATGATCGTGCGCTCGCAAGCTTTGATGACCGTCTTCGGGGTGAGGGTGATTATGCGCCTGGGAACGCGACTGGTCACACCGGTGCTGCCGCTGTTCATCCAAACTCTGCTGCCCACCGGAGCGCGGGTGGCTTCCTTCTCGGGTCTGGTGTCCGGTGTCAGTGGTGTGACCAGTGCGCTGGCGGCGGCTGTGCTGGGGCGCTTCGGCGACCGTCTCGGACGCCGTCGCGTGCTGCTGGCTTGTGCCGTCGGGGCGACGCTGCTCTATCTCCCCCAGTTTTTCGTCACCAGTCCCATGCAACTGCTCGCCCTCCAGGCGGGGGTGGGGATAACCGCGGGGGGAACGCTGGCTATGGTAAGTGCCCTGCTGGCTTCTCTATCGCCAAAAGGCCGGCAGGGCGTGGTAATACGGTGTGGATTCCAGCGCGGTCTCGGCGGCCAATGCTATAGGTCCGATGCTCGGCGCCACACTGGTCGCCAGCCTGGGACTGCGCTCCATGTTTCTCTGCGCCGCGGCTATTTTCGGCGCTGCCGCGCTGGGTGTTTTCCTGCTGGTGCCCCAGGACGCCTAGTGCTCTGTAGGGCAGGCTTCGGCGAAGGCTCAACTACTGCCGCCTGATCCGGTGGCCGGTGGCAGGTAGGCGGCGGGACCATCTGTCATCGGAGAGGCTGAAGCCGAGTAGCAGGTTGGGGTCAGGATGGGGTCTTTCCCGCCCCGCTGCCAACCTGCCCTACTAGCTGATCCGGTGGCCGGTGGCAGGTAGGCGGCGGGACCATCTGTCATCGGAGAGGCTGAAGCCGAGTAGTAGGTTGGGGTCAGGATGGGGTCTTTCCCGCCCCGCCGCCCTCTTCTCCGGTCTGCTCAGCATGCAGGTAACCGGTTACCCGTTGACGGCGCACCTCGTCCACGATCATGCCATCCTGCAAGTAGATGGTGCGATCCGTGGACTCGGCCACCAGCGGGTCGTGGGTGACGATGATGAAGGTCTGTCCTTCCCGTTCATTGAGCTCATGCAGCAAGGCGATAATCTCGGCGGCCGTGTGCGTATCCAGTTCGCCGGTAGGCTCATCGGCGAGAACGATGGCCGGGTTGTTGATCAAGGCCCGCGCTACGGCCACGCGCTGCTGCTCTCCACCGGACATCTCCACGGGGCGGTGCATCATGCGGTCGCCCAAGCCGACCTCCTCCAGCAATGCCTGGGCCCGCCGACGCCCTTCGCGCCTGCTGACATTGGTGTAGCGCAGGGGCAACATCACATTTTCCAGCGCCGTCAGCGAGGAGAGCAGGTTGAACTGTTGAAAGACGAAGCCCACCTTTTCGCGACGGATGCGCGGCAAACGGCGCCGGGGCAAGCGCGTTACCTCCAGACCATCCAGGTAAATCTCCCCTTCCGTGGGCCGGTCGAGGCAGCCCACCAGATTGAGCAACGTGCTCTTCCCGCTGCCAGAGCGCCCCATCACCGAGAGGAACTCCCCTCGCTCCACCACCAGGTCAATGCCCTGGAGAGCATGTACCTCCGTGGCCCCCATCTTGTAAGTCTTTCTCAGGTTCCGCGTTTCGACGATAGCCATCTCAACCTGCTCCCCCTCTAATCCGCCCGCTTAAATTCCACGCGCGCGGTCATCCCCCAACGCAACTCCGGGTCTTGTTGGTCCAAGGCAATGGTCACCGTGTAAGCCACATCACCAGTAGTCAGGGTAACCGGCTGAGGAGCGATTTCGACGATCTTACCCGAGAGCTTTTTGTCTTCAAAGGCGGTGAAAACGAGCGTCACGGGCTCGCCCACAGCGATGCGGGTCACGCCCCATTCATCGAGGTCGGTTGTCTCCACGATGAGCTCGCTCAGATCGGCCAGGGTGGCCACCGGCGCTCCAGCGGCGACAAGATCACCCTCTTGCAGATCAAAGTTGATGAGCGTGCCGGACATCGGCGCGCGCAATTCCACCTCGTCCAACGCCTGACGGGCCTGCTCCAGCTGATGCTGCGCCTGAAGCACCGCCAGCTCGGCGGCGCGCACATCCTCCTCGCGGGGGCCGGCTTTCAATTTAGCCAACGCGGCCTGGGCCTGAGCCACACGGGAGCGAGCAGCAGCCAACTGGGTAGCATCGGCACTCTTCTGCGCCCGCTGATACTCCAGTTCCGCGAGACGCACGGCCAACTCCGCATTGGCCACCGCCGCTTCCGCCTGTTTGCGCAACGGCCCGGCGGGCAATGAATCCCGCTGCACCTGCGCACTCCACAGGCTGTTGCGCGCCTGTTCCAGAGCAATGCGCGCCGTCTCTACGGCCTCCTCGTCCGGCAGGGCCAGCAAATCGGCCAGAGCGGCCTGGGCACTGGCCAACTCCGCCTCAGCCGCGGCGATGTCCTCTTCAGAAGCAGGGGCCTTTAACTGCGCCAGGGCCGCTTCCTGCAAGGCCAGGGCGTCCTCAGCGCTCTGCACCGCCGCTTCTAAATCAGTGGTATCCAGCACGGCCAACAACTGTCCCTGCTCCACTACATCCCCCTCGGCGACAAAAACCTGATCCACGATCCCGCCCATGCGAAAAGCCACATCCATCTGGCGCGCGGGTCGCACCTCACCCCGCGCCTTGACAATGGCCTCCAAAGCGGTCGGAGTGGTCATCGGAGTCGGGGTTGTCAGATTAGGGGTCATCCTTCTGGCCAGTTGCCCACCTCCCACGCACACCACCAGGGCGACGACAACCAGTATCACTACGATGATGATCAAACGACGCATTCTCATGTTTTATGCTCCTTGTTACGTATTGTGTGAAACGGACAACATGAGGCCTGAAGGTCGCGCTTCACGCTTCACGTTTCACGTTTCACTCTTCACGCTTCACGCCTTCACGCTTCACGCCTCACGCCTCCACGTTCCACTCACTACTCCGTCCGCAGAGCCAACACCGGATTCAAACGGCTGGCACGCCAGGCAGGATATACCCCGGCGAACATCCCCAAGAAGATGGCAAAGATAACCGCTCCCACGGCCAGGCGTGGGGTGAGAGACATGATGTCCAGACCACCACTGCGCTGGGTGAAATAATTAATCACCAGGGTGCCTATCCACCCAAGAACCACTCCCACCGTCCCTCCCAGACCGCCCACCCAACCGGCTTCCTGCACGTACTCGGCCAGGATGTCACTATCCTCCGCGCCGACGGCCTTCTTTAAGCCTATCTCGCGCGTGCGTTCGGTCACACTCATGATCATGGTGTTAATCACCGAGAGGCTGCCCACGATGATGGCGATAGCAGCCGTGGAGCCCAGGATGAGGGTGAAAATCACCAAGGCATTGTTCACTATCTCAATCATCTCCTCTGTGGTCCCCGTCTCCAGCCAGGGGAATTCCGCCTCGATACTTTCGGCCACAGCTTTCGGATCCCAGCCTGGCGCGACCAGGACCGTGATGTGCATGCCCGGGTTCATCTTCAACACACGGCGTGCAGCGTCGCGCGAGATGTAGGCCACTTTGGAAAGACCGGTCATCGCCCCGTAGGGCAGGCGCTCCCAGATGCCGACCACGGTGAAAGGCTGATCGCGAATCCACAGCGTATCGCCCACGTCCAGGCCCTGGGATTCCGCCAGATCATAGGTGATCACTGTCTCGTTCAGGCTGCCCGGTTCCAGAAAACGTCCTTTGCGCAACACCAGGCGGAAGGGCATCTCAAAGCCGGGTTCGCCAGTGGGAGTGTCAATCCCATAAAACGTGCCCGAAGGGTACTCATTACCGGCTATCTCCTCCTCTTCCACAATGGCCCCGCCCCAACTGGTGAGAACCACACCCCGCACGCCGGGGAGACGCTCAATCTGGCGAGCCGTGCTTTCGCTGTAAGGCCCCCCTTGCCGGGATACGTACACACTGATGCGATCGGCGGCCCCAGTCTGCACTTCGTTCAGGAAACCGTTGATGTACTCGCTCAGGCTGCCGATGACCGTCAGAGCGAAGATGCCGGCCGCTACCCCCAGCACGGTGAGGATCAGACGGGCACGGCGGCGAATCAGATAAATCAGCCGCCGGATACCGCGGGCTGCGTATTGCACTGCCGGCTCGTTGCGCAAAGCCAGCACCGGGTCCAAACGACTGGCGCGCCAGGCCGGATAAACGCCGGCCGCCATGCCCAGGAAAACAGTGAAGACGAAAGAGCCGATCACCAGCCGGGGAGTGGTGAGGAACAGCACCAGGCCGTTGCTGCGCATGGTGAGCGCGTTGATAGCCTGACTACCAACCCAGCCTCCTAGGATACCGAAAGCCCCGCCCATCGCACCGATGAAGGCCGCTTCAAACAGGAATTCGGCCACGATGTCCCAGTCGCTCGCGCCCAGGGCTTTCTTCACCCCGATCTCGCGTGTGCGCTCGGTCACGCTCATGACCATGGTATTGATCGTGCTCAAGCCCCCTACCAGAATGGCCAGCACCACACTGGCAGACAGGATCATAATGATGATGGTCAATTCCTGCCGCGACTCCTGCAAAGCCTCGCGCGGTGATCGGGCGCGCACCCCCTCAATCTCCTCTTCAATCCGCCGTGCGACCTCGTCCGGATCGGCGCCGGGCTCGGGAACGGCCATGATCGTCCCGATGAGCCGCGATGTGTACCCTCTGAGCTGCCGGGCCGCGTCGTAAGAAATTTGCACGAAGTTGGAGGGTACATTGGGCACTCGCGCCCAGATGCCCACTATCTCAAACTCCCGATCGCGGACGGTGATGGTCTGCCCCACCTGCCAGCCGTACTTCTGCGCCAACTCATAGCCAACGATGGCCTCGTGCATGCTCTCCGACAACGGACGGCGTCCTTCCCAGACCGGCACGTCGGCCCCGAAAGGATTCTCGAACTCCAGGGCGGGGATGTTAGAGGTTGTACCGTAGTACTGCTCCGGCGCGAAGTAGATGCCCTGGTCCTCATCCTCTTCGTGCAGCAGTCCGCCGGTGGCCACAAAAGTGCCCAGCACCCCTTTCACCCGCTGAATCTGGCGGACAGTGCTCTCGTTGTAAGAGGACACGCCCCACCTCTCCGGGTAGACATAGATGCGTCTAAGGGCTGTCTCCTCCTGCATCTCGATGGTGTAATTCATGAACTCCGCCATAGCGCCGATCATCGTCAGGGCGAAAACGCCGACGACGATGCCGAAGATGGTCAACGCCGTGCGGATTTTATGACGCCACAAGTGGCTGAGCAGCTCTCTCAAAATACCCTCCTGCTTTCACCAACCCACGACCGATAAGAAGACGACGAAATTTCCGGGTGGGTCTACACTTTTTGGGGGTCTCCCTCTTTATGCGTTGATGTCTTCTCTTCCCCGCAGAGCACGCAGGGTTCGCGGAGATTCATAGGTCGGGCCGTGTTGATACATTTCTTGGCTCGGGCGACTTCTCTGTCAACGAATATCCAACGAATAAGCGAATGGACCGCGGTGATGGATCATTCGTGTATTCGTTTCACCATTCGTGGACAGTATGCTGCCGATCAAAGCATCAACCTATTCTGAACCGTCCTAAATTTCCAACACTCCAAGACCCGAGGCATCCACTGGGCCCCCTCCTCACCCGGCGGTTGCGCGCGGCACAGCCGCCGCGCTGATGGCGGGTTCGGCAACCGTTCGGCTGAGCTCACGACGATGCATGCTCCGCATGCATCTATAACATATACGGAAAAAGCACTCCCCAAGGTTCAGGCCGGGCAACACCCCTCAATCAGAAAGCACCCGTATGTAAAACGGCACGCAACGGTGAATTATTCGGTTGTCCGTCACCTGGAGATACATAGACTATCTATATACTGTACCCATTATACTACCATTTTCCGACGATGTCAATAATTGTGGCTTTGCGACAGGGTTTTTCAAAGAATTGGCCCAGGTGACAGTCACTCCCGATCTGCTGGTGAGAAGGACGCTCAGAGAGCCGTATCTTGCCGTCTTTTGCGAGCCTCCCGTGCCGAAAAGGTGACCGTCACCTGGCCTGCGTTAGAATATTGAAAAGCCCTGGTTTTGCGAGGCATTGTGACTACTCAGCCTATGCTCCAAGTCCCCGTCCCGGGGACGTTCCATGCGGCAAGACGCTGTCTTTTGCGCGGTTTTCTCAGCCGAGACGCCCCCGGG
>JACIWR010000066.1 GCA_014360845.1 Anaerolineae bacterium | reverse complement strand
CCAGACCCTTCCATGTGGACATCAAAGGCAAGGGACTGCGCAATTTCATGAACATGGGGCGGGCCGCTATGGGCGGGCTCTCTGGTCGTGCCGCGGCCATCAAAGAGGCCCGGCACAACCCGGCGGAGTATGATCTGGTGCTCATCGGCACGCCAGTCTATGCCGGTTCGCTTTCAGGACCGGCACGTGCGTATCTTGAGCGATACCAAACCGACCTGCGAGAGGTGGCCTTCTTCTGCACTGGCGAGGACCCCAACAACAAAGACGTCTTCGCACAGATGGAGGAGGTGTGTGGCAAAGCTCCGCGAGCGGTGCACGCCTTCCACGCACCGCAGGTCAAATCCGGTGAGTTCTTGCCCCAGGTCCAGGAGTTCATCGCCAGGCTGTAAATGGCTGCCCCGGGCCCCAAGGCTTTTCAATATTCTAACGCAGACCAGGTGACAGTCACCTTTTCGGCCCGGGAGGCTCGCAAAAGAGGGCAAGATACGGCTCCCTGAGCGTCTTTCTTACCTGCCGATCGGGGGTGACTGTCACCTGGGCCAATTCTTTGAAAAGCCCTATTGGGCCCAGAGGTGAACGGTGTATTGTAAAGACGCAGAGGAAGCCGAGACGTTTTCATGGCCCTCTGCGTCTTTGTGGTGAAGCTCTTTTCTTCTTCAGGATGTCATACAATGTTGGGGGCAAAGTCGGTCAGGAACGCGCGCGGGATGCGTATAGGGCGTCCTGTCTTCAGATCCACCCACACCCAAAGGGTGCGCGCTCGCGCCAGCAACGCACCATCGCTCACCCGCGTAACGATGTAGTGACGAACAGCAGAGGACCGTTTCACATTTGAGACCCAAGTCGCCAGCTCCAATTCGTCGTCCAGCACGGCCGGCTGCCGATACTCAATCCTAAGCCGCCGCGCCACGACGGCCCAACCTTCCGCCTGCATCCGCGACATTGGCCAGCCGTAAGCCGCCGCCACTTGCACTCCACAATCCTCCAGATAAGAGAGGTACACGGCATTGTTCACATGCTGTGCCGGGTCAAGGTCCCGCCACTCGACACGCCGCCGCAGACGGAACACACCGGGCGGCGGTGGCGGTGCCGGGGGAAAACGAGGCCGGGGTGGAGCAGGGTCTGGCGGCCCCTCCGGAAAGAAGGCGACCATCAACTCCCGTGGGATGGGGGTCGGACGTAAAGTGGTACTGTCCAGAAACACCCAGTCGGTATGGGCGCGTGCCACCAACTCGCCCGAGCCTGCCAGTCGGAACTCATAGGCGCGGAGCGAACGAATCCGCCGGAAATCGGCCACCCAGGTTTTGACCTGCACCGAGTCCCCGTAACGCAGCGGATGCAGATACTCGATGTCCGTCTCGCGAATCAGCCATTGGCACCCCATCGCTTGGTAGCGGGCCAGGTCATAACCGGCAGCAGCCGAGGCGTCGAAGGCGGTCTCCTGCATGTAGCGCAGATAGTTGGCGTAGTTGACGTGTCCATAGGCGTCGCATTCATAATGGCGGACGCGGAACGTCCTCACGTGGGTCAGTGGCATGATGTACTCCTCAGACAAGTGTCATGTGTGATATTGGAGCCTGGCGCATTTGGCCGTCAAGGTTAATTCCGAAGTTCAAGAAACGCGCGGATCCCAGACCGGCGGCGTAAGGGGTCACTCATACCTGCCGGGAGCAAAAAGAGACTTCGCCGGAGTCCAGTCGCCATTACACCGAGGTCTGCCGCAAGAGCATCTCGTCTTGTTCCGGAACGATGCGCGGTGCTGACCCTTGCCCTCTATCCCCTGTGCTCACACAAGCCAGCGCCTTCTCCAGATCGGCGATGATGTCCTCAGCATCCTCGATGCCCAAAGCATAGCGCACCAGATTGTCTTTGAGCCCGGCAGCTTCGCGCTTTTCGCGTTCGAGGGAAAAGAGCGCCGCCGGCTGTTCTATGATGCTCTCCACCCCGCCCAGTGTGGGACCTATGTAAGGCAACCGCAGGCGGTCTATGAAGCGAGCAGTTTCCTCAAAACCGCCCCTCACTTCAAAGCTGACGACACCGCCAAAGCCACTCATCTGGTCAGCGGCCAGCTCGTGATCGGGGTGGCTTGCCAGGCCGGGATAGTGAACCCGTTCTATAGCCGGGTGCTTTTCCAGGAACTCGGCCACTCGTTGCCCGTTCTCGTTTTGACGCTGCACGCGCAAAGCCAGCGTTTTCAGGCCACGGATCAGGCCATAAGCGTCGTGAGGATTGCTGATGGTACCCATCACTCCGCGGACATACTCGATCTCGGCCAGCAGCTTCCGCGGACCGATGACCACACCGGCCAGCAGGTCATTGTGACCGCCCAGGTACTTGGTCGCACTGTGGATCACCAGGTCCATGCCATATTCCAGGGGACGCAGATTGATGGGCGTGGCGAAAGTGCTGTCCACTACCGTGATGAGGCCGTGCTGGCGAGCCACCCGGACAAAGCGTCTCAGGTCGAGGATGCGCAGATAGGGGTTTGTCGGCGTTTCGGCGAAGAGCAGGCGCGTGGTGGGTCGGATGGCGGTGGCGAAGGCCTCGGATTGGCCGACGGGCACCAGGGTCGTTTCTATCCCCCAGCGGTTCAGAAAGGTGAGAGCGAATTCTCGTGTGCGGTGGTAGCAGTCGAAGCCCATGACCACATGATCCCCGCTGGAGAGGAGAGCGAGCAAGGTGGTGGTGATGGCAGCCATGCCGCTGGCAAAGAGCAACGCTTGCTCACCGCCTTCCAGGGCGGCGAGTTTATCCTCGGCGACGCTTTGCGTCGGATTGCTGTAACGCCCATACTCATCGCGGATGCTGGTTTCTCCCGCGGCCTTACAGCGCATCATGTCCAGGATTTCGGCTGTGTGGGCAAAGGTATAAGTCGAGGTGCAGATGATAGGGGTAGTCAGCGCCCCATAAGGCTTGCGCTTGGGCTCTCCGGCGTGAACTGCCTGGGTGGAAAAGTGATGATTCATCGGTTGTCTCCTCTCCTGTCTCTGGATGTTGAGGACTCGTACCAGAGAGGGAGAGGCTCCGCCTGGATAAGAAAAGCCTCTCAGCGATCTGTTGACAGTTTGAGAGGCTTTCGCTCTTTCCCAACACTCTCATCTTCCAGATCCCGCTGCGGGTCTGCCGGAATTGGCACCTGGGCAGTTACGCCTGGTTGCCGAGGTTTCACAGGGCCGGTCCCTCCACCTCTCTGGATGAGACATCCTCGTCAGTGGGTATTTAATTGATGCAGATGATAGCACAAATGCGCCCATCTGTCAAACGGACCAGCACCAGCGGGCACCCAGCACCGGCCTGAAGCGCCGGTGCTGGCGATAGCGCCGTTCGTTCACGGCGGCGCGATCGAAAGCGGGTTAAGGCACACGTTCCCAGGTTAAATCACCGCGCATGCGCCAATGGGCGCTCTCCACCCCGTTGACGCGGTACACCTGGCCGGGATAGCCCACCGTGGTGTCCAGACGAATGGACCCCAGACGCACGCCGTCTGAAGACCGTACCACATCGAGACGGCAGTCAGTGGTGCATCCCTCCGGCGTGAGCTGCAAATTCTCCCCCTCAGCCAGCAACCCAATCTCCCGCAGCCTCATGCTGAGCCAGAAGATGCTACGGTGCGGCACGTTCGGATCACAAGAGGCTTGCCCTTCGGTCAGCAAACCCACGTATTGCCAATCCGGTCCACAGTTGGTGAGCAACTGGAGCATGTAATAGGGCGGCTGTGGTCCCGTCGTCGAACCGCTGGGGGCGAAGAGAGGACTTTGGGACACGGCCCGTTCTATCTCCGCCCGAAACACCTGGACATCAGGATAGGGATACAGCTGCTCCAGCGCCGTCCACGCCTCCGCAGCGCGCCCCGAGTACAGATAATCCAGCACCAGCGGCAAGACGGCGCACTTGGTATCGTTATCCCACTCGCACATCTCCCCCGGGGCGGCGGTCTCCGCCAACTCCCGATGTCGGATGATGTCGTCCTCATAGAGCTCCGGAAAGTGGGGACTGGCCGGCACATAGCCCCGGCCCGGCTCGTATTGCAACACGACCCTGACGGCAGGTGAACCGGCGAAACAACAATATTCGTAAGCGAACAGGTCATCGCAGGTGATGAACTCCAACACGCCATCGCCGTTCAAATCCTGAAAATAGCCGTCGCAGTTGGACAGCGGAGTCTCCAGCACTTTGGTCAACACGGGACCCAGGTTATACACGATAGTGGAGAAACAGCAGTGCGCTCCCCCGGTGAACACCTTGACGATCACATCGGGATGGCCTTCCCCGGTGATGTCTCCTCCCGTCTCCTCACCCAGCTCGATGAAAGAATCTATCCTCACCGGGGGTTGGCCCGCACCGGAGATGGTCAAGATGCTATCGTACATGAAGGCGTCGCTGCTTGGATTACGCCACACGCGCAGCGCGTAAGGCCCGATGAACCTCTCCTCTTGGAGAACATAAGCCGGGTCTGGCGGCTCAGGCGTGAGGGACAGAGGAGCCACAGTAGGGACAGGGGTGAAGGTGGGTGAAGGGAGCGGGGTGGGTGATAGAGTTGGCGTATCGGTGGGCAAGGGCGGGAGCGAGGTCGGCGTGGAGGTGGGCATGGCAGTAAGAGTAGCGGCCACGCTCTCCGCCACACGGGTCTGCAGGGCACTCTCATCAGGCGTAGCAGTGGGAGAGCGAATAAGCCCACAAGCCAACAGCAAAAAAGCCAGGACCATCAAAATCCACAACACTCTTCTCATCGGACCCCTCCTTTGTCCCCCGCAAATGAAGCCGTAGAGCAGGCTTGTAGACGCAGATTGTACGAGTCTATTGTACTCTCATTTTGCTGAACTGTAAAGGGGGATCGAGCAACTGAGCAAGGCTTTTCAATATTTTAACGCAGGCCAGGTGACAGTCACCTGGGGCAATTCTTTGAAAAGCCCGAGCAGCTGAGAGGAGTCCGTTTCTGGGGCACAGACGACTGAAGCAAGCATTCTGAGCGGTGTGCTGCTCATCTCCTGGCTTGCAAACGGCTCCCGGCGGGCCTGTGACCCGCCGGGAGTAAGAGGTCTCTGCTCGCCGCGTCCCTACATCTGCTCTCCCACCCGCGCTATGGCGTTGAAGCTGGGACGCAACGCCGGATACAGGTCTCGATACAAGGGATACAACTGCTGGTAAGCCGCACGCGCCGGGCCGGGCGCGGTACGTCCGGTGAGCCGGATGATGGCCGCGCAGGCCGAGTCCACGTCCGAAAAAGCGCCCACGCCCGTCGCCGCCAGCACCGCCGCACCGTAGGCCGCGCCCTCGGTGGTGTTGACCGTCACCAGCTCGACGCCCAGAACGTCGGCCATAATCTGCCGCCAGAGGGGACTCCGTGCCCCGCCGCCGGAGACGCGCACCTGAGTGATGTCCGCCAGCCCGACCTCTTTCATCAGCTCAAAACTGTCGCGCAGACCAAAGGCCACGCCCTCCAACACGGCGCGCGTCAGATGCGCCCGGGTGTGGCGCACCGTCAGGCCCACAAAAGCCCCGCGCGCCAGGGGATCGGGGTAAGGAGTGCGCTCGCCGGTCAGATAAGGCAGGTACAACAGGCCCTCGCTGCCGGGCGGCACCTCGGCGACCGGAGCCAGCAGCGTGTCAAAGTCCACCCCAGGGGCCAGCGTATCCCGATACCAGCGCAGGCTGCCCCCTGCCGAGAGCATGACGCCCATCAGATGCCAGCGCCCCGGCACAGCGTGGCAGAAAGCGTGCAACCGTCCCTCCGGCTCGATGAAAGGCTCGTTGGTGCTGGCAAAGACCACACCCGAGGTGCCCAGCGTCAGGGCCACGATACCCGGCTCCACCGCGCCGACACCCACCGCCTGGGCGGACTGGTCGCCCCCGCCTCCCACCACGGGCGTGCCCGCCACCAGACCCGTGGCCTCGGCGGCCTGCGGGGAAATATACCCCGTCACCGCCGTGCCCTCGAAGGTGGGCGGCAGCCAGGCGGGGTCAATCTCCAAAGCTTCCAGGACGGCCTTCGACCAATCCCGTTTCTCTAAATCGAAGAGCAGCGTACCCGCACCACCGGCCTTGTCGGTGGCGTACTCGCCGGTCAACTTATAGCGCACGTAATCCTTGGGCAGGAGAATGTGCCTCACCCGCTCGAATATTTGCGGCTCGTTGTTCTTCACCCACAGAATCTTGGGCGCGGTGAAGCCGGTCAGAGCGTCGTTGCCGGTGATTTGAATCAGCCGCTCTTTGCCCAGCCGCTGGCGGATTTCGTCACATTCCGCCCCGGTGCGCTGATCGTTCCACAGAATGGCCGGGCGCAGCACCTGACCATCGTCGTCCAGCAGAACGAGGCCGTGCATCTGGCCCGTAAGCCCCACACCTTTGACCTCGGACGGGGACACGCCCGATTCTGCCAAAACGCGACGGATGCTCTCCACCGTCGCCTGCCACCACAGATCGGGGTGCTGTTCAGTCCACATCGGACGGGGCGTTTCATAGGAGTATTCCGACGAGGCCACACCGAGGACCTCGCCGTCCGCGCTCATCAACAGCGCCTTGGTTGCTGTGGTCGAAGCATCAATTCCCACAAAGCAATTCATGAGAGCCTCCTTCCCGTATCAATCCCTTATCACCGAAGCGACTGCAGAGAGGCGCAGCATGCTCAGGCTGGCGGTTGAAACCGCGCCATAGAGCCTACGGCTGGCTGTCCTCCTACGCGAACAGGGGTGTCCACGCCGGTGGACGCCTGACCGAAGGTCTTCAGGGGCGATTTATGAACTTTCAGAAAATAATCGGGGTATCGCCTCCGGCCTCGCCTGGGGCTCGAATCCCCAGGCTGAGCGGCGGAAGGGCGCTGCAAGCGCCCTGAAAGTTGTCTGGAAAGCTCAATAGCCTGCCTTCAGCGGGCTTGAGCTGCTCAGCCCTGAGCTTTAGCGCGGGGCGGCCGGGCGATTTCTATACCCGAAATAGGGATGGTTCATTTTCTGGAGGAAACAGGTTTACACTTTTGAGGCCCAGAGAAATTCTCAACAGCTACACCCTGTGCCCAGATCCAGCAAATCAGCCCGCCGGGGCGATCGCAAGGGGTCGCCCCTACCACATTTTTAATTTATGCGTTTCTCGGCTTAGGCGACTTCTCTGTCAACGAATATTCAACGAATAAACGAATAGACCGCGGCGATGGTTATTCGTTTATTCGTTCCGCCATTCGTTGACAGTATGCTGCCTGATGAAAGTGTTAACTGATTCTGAACCATCCTCCGAAATAACTTCTTAAACTTCATCAATCGCCGACAGGGACTTCTGTGCAATTCTGGGGGCTCCCGTGGCCCACCAAATGCTCTACCCCGCACCGAACACGCCTCAGCGCACGCCCAGCAAAATTTCCATCGTCAACTGGTCCAGCCGCTCATAGGCCAGCCCTCGCCTGCCCAAGGCCACGCGGTCAAAAGAAGCCGCTTTCAAGGCCGCCGCTTTCTCCGCGCTGTAGGCTCCCTTGAAAGCATCGGTGGAACCGTCGTCGGCGTTTATCTCCGCCAGCAACGCCTGTATCTCCGGGTCGGCGTTCCACTGCTCCGCCTTCTCCTTGAGAATGAGGTAGGTCCTCATGCAACCCCGCGCGAAGTCCTTGACGCCCTCGTAGTCCTCGGTGCGGTAGGCGTGGGCGTCGAAGTGACGGCTGCCCTCGTAGCCCACATCTTCCAGGAACTTGACCAGGAAGAAGGCTGACTTGATGTTATGGGAGCCGAAGCGCAGGTCCTGGTCGTAGCGACCAAAGGCCTGGTCGTTGAGGTCAATGTGGAAGAGCTTGCCCGCCTCCCAGGCCTGCGCCACAGCGTGCAAGAAGTTCAATCCGGCCATGTGCTCGTGAGCCACCTCTGGGTTGACGCCCACCATCTCCGGGTGATCCAGGGTCTCGATGAAGGCCAGCATGTGACCGGTGGTGGCGTTGTAGATGTCGCCGCGCGGTTCGTTGGGCTTGGCCTCCAGGGCGAACTTGAGATCGTAACCCTGGTCGAGGACGTACTCGCAAAGGAAGTTCATGGCCTCACGAGTGCGTTTGATGGCCTCCACGGGGTCTTTGGCGGCGTCGGTTTCCACGCCCTCGCGCCCACCCCAGAAGACGTACACCCTGGCTCCCAGTTCCACCCCCAGGTCTATGGCGCGCATCGTCTTCTGCAGAGCGTAGGCCCGCACCCGAGGGTCGTTGGAGGTAAAAGCCCCGTCTTTGAAGACCGGATCGCTGAAGAGGTTGGTCGTCGCCATGGGCACCACCAACCCCGTCTCGGCCAGGGCTTTTTTGAACTCGGCGACGATCCTGTCCCGCTCGGCGGGAGTGGCGTCAATGGGCACCAGGTCATTATCATGAAAATTGACCCCGTAGGCTCCTACCTCTGCCAGTAGGTGGACCAGCTCCACCGGGGAGAGGGGCTGGCGCACCGGTTCGCCAAAGGGATCGCGCCCCACGCTGCCCACCGTCCACAGGCCAAAGGTGAATTTGTGTTCAGGTTTAGGTTCATACATGGGTATGCCTCCTCGCATTTGCATTTTAAGAGCCGATCCGAAAATTTCCAGCCTCGCCTGGGGCTCGAAGCCCCAGGCTGAGCGGCGGAAGGGCGCTGCAAGCGCCCTGAAAGTGGTCTGGAAGGCTCAATAGCCCGCTTCCAAGGGGCGTATTTCACTTCTGGGGGTTACTACTCAGGCTAGCAGGCGCACTGTCCTCCCCAGGCTCGTAGCCCCCGGGACGGGGGCGTCTCGGCTGAGAAAACCGCGCAAAAGACAGCATCTTGCCGCATGGAACGTCCCCGGGACGGGGACTTGGAGCATAGGCTGAGTAGTCACTTTCTGTGAAAATCTGTGTGTTTCTGTGGCGAAATTGAATCGTCCATGGTTAAGTGGGGCGTATCTTCTCAAAATGTAGGGGCGAACCCTTGCGGTCGCCCAGGCGGGCAGGTGCAAGACCTGCCCCTACCCCAAATTATTGAGAAGATACAGTGGGGCGCTACCGCATCCGCTAAGGGCGGTTGCAATACTTAAGGTAACACGCGCACGATGATGGATACCAGAATCACACGAACAAGGTAGAGCAGCAGCAGCACAATCGCCGGACTGATGTCCACCATCCCGATGGAAGGGATCAAGCGGCGCATGGGGGCCAATACCGGCTCTGTTAGCCGCCGCATCGCGTGCACCGCCGGGTGAAAAGGCCCCACAAGCATCTCTAAAAACACGCGAATGACAATGACCAGACTGTACAGAATGAACAACAAATTGATAATGTACACCAGGACAGCTTTCAAGATTCGCTCCCTCCCCTGTAGTTTACAAAGCCCCAAAGTCGGGGGATTTCATATCCTGCGGGGGCCGAAAATCGCCCGCCCGATGCGCACCATCGTCGCCCCTTCCTCGATAGCTACTTCAAAGTCATCGGTCATGCCCATGGACAGGTGTCGCCACTCGATTTGCGGGAATTTGTGGGCCAGCTCGTCTCGTAACTCCCGCAGACCCCGGAACACGGGGCGCGCGTCTTCGGGATCGGGCACAATGGGGGCCATGGTCATCAAGCCCTCGATGCGCACCTGAGGCAGTTTCAGCATTTCGGCGATAGCTGCCTCCAGTCCGGCCCGGTCTGCTATGGGAAAGCCGTACTTACTGGTCTCGCCGGAGACATTGACCTCCAGCAGCACGGGCATGGTTCGCCCCTCCTCCGTGCAGAAGCGATCCAGACGACGGGCCAGCTTCACGCTGTCCACCGAGTGGATGATGTCGAACAGTTTCACCGCCAGTGCGGCCTTACGGCTCTGCAGATGGCCCACCATGTGCCAGGTGATGTCCTGGGGCAGTTCGCCGATTTTTCCCACCGCTTCCTCCACCCGGTTCTCACCGAAATGGCGCAGGCCCAGCTCGTAGGCGGCGCGGATGGTTTCCGGCGGATGTGTCTTGCTCACCGCCACCAAAATCACCTCGGCCGGGTCGCGCCCGACGCGCTCCGCTGCGCTGGCAATCCGCTCTTGAACCCGCTGTAAATTGGCAGCCATATCCGTCATGATTCACCTCGGGTACCGGCTATCTGAGTCCTATTACCACTCCGAACCGACCGGTGCGCCCCTGCTCCGCCCGGTGAGAGTAGAACTCGTCAGTACGGCAGGCCGTACATAGCCCTGCTATCTCGATACGCCCGACGCCCGCCTGGGTGAGCAATCGCCGATTGGCCTCCCACAAATCCAGGTGCCAGGAACCATCTCGCCGGGAGAGCAACACCGAAGGCCAGCCGGGGATTGCGGCCTGGGCCGCTGCGGCTACTTCTGGCCCTACCTGATAGCAACAGGGCCCGATACCAGGCCCCAGCCCGGCTATCAGATCCGATGGGTGGCTGCCGAAGGCGGTTTGCATGGCCTCCACCGCTTTCCTGGCCACTCCCGCCAACGTGCCTCGCCACCCGGCATGAGCCAGACCGATAGCGTGGTGTACGGGGTCGTAGAGCACAATGGGCAGGCAATCCGCATACCGCTGCATCAGCGCCACGCCGGGCGCAGCGGTAATCAGAATGTCGGTTTGGGGGTACACTCGTCCCCGGTCCTGATAACTCACATGGGCCACGCGGGTGCCGTGCACTTGATAGCCGCTGGCGATGTCCTGACGGGAGATGCCCAAAGCGCGGCAAATGCGGCGATGGTTTTCTTCGACAGCCTCTGTGGCATCGCCTACCGTGTGGCCGACGTTAAGCGTGGCCCAGGGCGCAGCACTCACCCCGCCCAGCCGCGTGAAAATCCCGTGAAACAGCCCCGGCTGATCGTCCAGAGCTTCAAAGCAGTAGTAGAGCAAATCGGTGTCGCGATATTTTAACAATGGCCCACGCCCTCTTCCCTCGTGATGCGGTTGCATCAAGTGTAGCATGAAAATGGTCTGAGGGCAAGCGCGGACTTGCTTAGGGGTGTGCGTCAGTTTGGGGGCGAGTTTATCCCGTAACGGTGGCCTGCCGCCGTGCCCTGAGCCCGTCCCGAGCGGAGTCGAGGGACGGAGACGATGGGCCTGTCCTGAGCCTCGACGAAGGGCCTGTCCTGAGCCTCGACGAAGGGTCGCCCGCCGCTACGTCGGGGCAAGTAGTGGGGCGCAGCACGCTGCGCCCCACGGCATCAAGTTAACGAGCAGCGGAGCCTCTTTCCGCAAGCCCCCACGCAGTGAGGGGTCGGTGACAGTTCGCCGGAAAAGGACTTGGCCGAACTCCGAGGTGGCGCGTAGGGCTCTCCGCCTTAGGCCAATGAAGCAGAACCATCACATGAGAGAATCCCCGTAGCTCACCTGATTGCCCGGTTCAGCCGAGCCCAACCCGCCCTACACTGATGCGGCCACCCTTCGTCTCCGCTCAGGGCGCAGCCCTTCGTCTTCGCTCAGGGCGCAGCCCTTCGTCTCCGCTCAGGACGCAGCCCTTCGCTTTCACCCAGGACGCAGCCCTTCGCTTTCACTCAGGACGCAGCAGCGGGCGACCGCTGCGGGACAAACCTGCCCCCAAACTGAAGCGAGGACTTGCTTACAAGCGCAGATCCCCATCACTACTCGGGTAGCGATGGGGATCTGGTTTGATACAGACAACGACCGAGCCCCTGGCATGTGCAGGGAGGAAGCAACGATGTAGCCAGGGGCCCGGTTCGACTTTTGGGCGAGTATTAATTGTAATGTATTGGTTTGAGGCAACGATGAGCTGTGATGCTCGCCTGAAGTCGCCTCTATTATACTACAGGATTGGGGTGTTGTGAGTCAAGATTGCGTTAAGAATCCGTAAATTACGGGTGTGCATCAGTTGGCGCAGACCTTCCAGCCTGCCCTACAGAGTTTTCTAAACAAAGGTGGGGCGAGTCGTCCCCCCGACTCGGTGCCCGGCGGGAGCGGGGTCTTCCTAGCACTGCCGGCTCACAGCGGCGTAACAGGTGTTGCGAGGTCTCGTTTGACGCCCTATCCAAAGCAGGGTACAATTAGGTCTGTCGCCCCTGGAACCGGTTGTGGAACTCACAGCCATTTTGCCGCTTTATTCCCATTTTCAGAAGGAGGTTTGCTCATGCCGATAGACGTCCGCATCGAGAATATCGCCGATTACGTAGGTCAAGAGGTCACCATCAAGGGTTGGCTCTACAACCGCACCGATAAGGGCCGGCTCCAATTCCTGCAGGTGCGCGACGGCACAGGTATTATCCAGGTCGTGGCTTTTGAGAAGGACGTCTCGCCGGAGGTGTTCGCGGACGTCGTCCGTTTGACCCGAGAGTCATCGCTTATCGTCACCGGTGTAGTGCGTGCTGATAAGCGCGCGCCCGGTGTACCCGGCGGGTACGAACTGACCCTGACCGGTCTGGAAATAGTGCAAATCGCCGAGGAGTACCCTATCGCCCCTAAGGAGCACGGGGTTGACTTTCTGATGCAACATCGCCATCTGTGGATCCGCTCCTCGCGGCAGTGGGCAATATTGCGTATCCGGGCCACGATTATCAAGGCTATCCGCGATTGGTTCGATAACAATGGCTTCATCCTGATGGATACCCCCATCCTCACCCCCGCTGCTTGCGAGGGGACGACAACCCTTTTCGAGACCGACTACTTCGGCACGCCCGCTTACCTGAGCCAGAGTGGACAGCTTTACAACGAGGCTAACATCATGGCCTTCGGCAAGGTCTACTGCTTCGGTCCCACCTTCCGCGCCGAGAAGTCCAAGACCCGCCGCCACATCATGGAGTTTTGGATGGTCGAGCCGGAGATGGCTTACGTGGACCTGAACGGCTGCATGGAGGTCGGCGAGCAACTGGTGAGCTACATCGTGCAACAGGTATTAGAGAAGCGCGGACCGGAGCTCAAACTCATCGAGCGGGATACGAGTAAGCTGGAGCACATCGTACCCCCCTTCCCTCGCATCACCTACGACCAGGCTGTGGAGATGATCAACGAACTGGGCCGTGAGCAAGGGGTTAGCATCGAGTGGGGCGATGACTTCGGCGCACCGCAGGAGACGTTACTGTCCGAGCATTTCGAGAAGCCGGTTTTCGTCCACCACTATCCCACTGCGGTCAAGGCCTTTTACATGGCCCAGGAGCCGGAGCGCCCGGAGACGTGCAAGTCAGTAGACCTGCTGGCTCCGGAGGGATACGGGGAGATTATTGGTGGGGGGGAGCGCTCGCCGGATATCGAGTTTCTGGAGGAGCAGATCAAGCGCCATAACCTGCCTCGCGAAGCCTATGAGTGGTATCTGGACCTGAGGCGCTACGGCAGCGTGCCCCACTCAGGTTTTGGATTGGGTGTGGAACGCACCGTGGCCTGGATTTGTGGCCTGCACCACATCCGCGAGACCATACCCTTCCCTCGGCTGCTGGGCCGGATTTACCCGTAAGGCCACTCGTCTTGCTCGACAGGGGACAAGTCGCCCTGCAATGGTAAAGAGGAGGCTTTTGATGAACAAAGCATTTTCCAACAAACTGGCTCACACCTATTCCATCGTCGCTCGCGACCCGCAAAGCGGCGAGATGGGCGTGGCTGTGCAATCCCATTGGTTCTCCGTGGGCTCCATTGTCCCCTGGGCTGAGGCTGGCGTGGGAGCGATCGCTACCCAATCTTTCGTCAACGTCTCCTTCGGCCCGCGAGGGCTCCAACGGCTGCGAGAGGGCAAAACAGCGCCAGAAGTGGTCAAAGAACTAATAGCCGCCGACGAGGGTCGGGATGTGCGACAATTGGCCATTGTGGATTCAAAGGGCAACGTAGCCGCGCACACGGGGGCCAAATGCGTGCCCGAAGCTGGTCACCACATTGGGGATAATTACTCGGTGCAGGCCAATCTGATGCTGAACGACCGCGTCTGGCCAGCTATGGCCGAAGCTTTCGAGGCCAGTAGCGGCCATCTGGCCGAGCGCATGGTCGCCGCTCTGGAAGCAGCCCAAGAGGCGGGCGGCGACATAAGGGGCAAACAATCGGCGGCCCTGGTGGTGGTGAAAGCTCGCTCCACGGGGAAAATATGGGAAGACAGAGTTATTGATCTGCGGGTAGAGGACCACCCGGAACCGGTCCAAGAGTTGAAAAGGCTGTTACAGGTTTTCAGAGCCTATGAATACATGAACGCGGGCGATCTGGCGATGGAGCGCAACGATGTGGATGGAGCGCTGAAAGCGTACGGTGCGGCCAGAGCTATGTTCCCGGACAACCTGGAGATGAAATATTGGCATGCTGTCGCTCTGGCGAATTTGGGAATGATGGACGACGCCCTGGCTGTCTTTCGGGAAGTGTTTGAGGCGGACCATCACTGGTGGCTTTTGACCCAGCGCTTGCCCGGCGTGGGCTTGTTAGAGGTCAGCCGCGAGGATTTGGAGAGAATCCTGGCTTTACACCAAGGGTGAAATTTGGCGCACTCCCT
>JACIWR010000065.1 GCA_014360845.1 Anaerolineae bacterium | reverse complement strand
GACAAGCATCATCATCGTACCATCCATTCGTTTGTTTGACGTTAGAGAAATGTCAGAAATCTGTAAGAACCGCGCTACCCACGGAATATTGAGAAGATACATTCCGGGGATTTACTGAGGAGCCTCGCCTCCACGATACATCGTTGCGCTGCCCAACGAGTTTGTGCAGTCCGACGCCGCTGCCGTGGCCTGGTATCGGGACCCCAATCGATTATGTGGCGTGTTTCGTACTGAGGCGTAACTCGGTAAACTCGCGGCGCGGCGGACTGACGTCCACTGGCCAGTCTGCGCCCCGCTACGTGGCCCTCCACCTGGCGGCTTATCCGCCACGCCGTTATGCGGCCTCTGTTCTAAAGGGAACTCGTCTATGATCCAGAATCATCTCATAGTCATTTTGAGTGGTTTGGTGCTGGCGTTGTTGCTTGGGTGTGTCAGTACGGCGCCTTCTTCGTTGGAACCGATTACACCCCATGCAGTAGCGGCAGATGCGCAGCCAGTTGTGATTGATACGGACATGGCAGCGGACGACTGGTTGGCGATCCTCTACCTTCTAGGACGGTCCGATGTGGATGTCCAGGCGATTACCGTCACAGGAGCCGGTGAGGCACATTGCTCTGCAGGTACAAGAAATGCGCTTGACCTGGTCGCGTTGGCAGGCCGCCCTGACATACCTGTTGCGTGTGGGCGCGAAGCGCCGCTGGAAGGAGATCATGCTTTCCCAACAGAGTGGAGGGAACGAGTCGATAATCTACTTGGTCTGACGCTTCCTGAGAATAGCAGAGAAACTTCTGGCGAGTCGGCAGTCGAGCTGTTGACTCGCATCATACAGGGATCACCGCAAAAGGTGCATCTCATTACACTGGGTCCGCTGACGAATGTGGGGGAGGCGCTGGAGGCTGAGCCTGGGTTGGTGATGAATTTGGAGATGATCACAGTGATGGGAGGAGCAGTAGAGGTAGCAGGTAATGTCGGATCATCTTCCAATATCGAAAATGAAGTAGCAGACTGGAATTTCTATGTGGACCCCCGGGCCGCAGCGGAGGTTTTTGGCTCCGGAGCACCGATTACACTGGTGCCACTGGACGCGACCAATTATGTGCCAGTAACGATGGAGTTCTGCAGACGTTTGGAGAGGGATCGAACGACGTCTGTAGCAGAGTTTGTGTACCGTGTGCTGGCGGCACAGGAGAAATATGTTCGTTTAGGATCGTATTATTTCTGGGACCCGCTCGCGGCAGCTATTGCGACCGAAGAGGGGTTGGCTACCTTTCGGGAGATGTCCTTGGTGGTGGTTGAAGAAGAGGGGCCAGAAAGCGGACGGACGCTAGAGAGTGAGAGTGGATTCGTCGTTCGAGTGGCCATGACAGCTGACCGAGAGCGATTTGAGGCACTGTTCTTGGATGCTGTGAATGGTCGTCTGCCGTAGAGAGTGATGAGGCAGCCCAACCCGCGCGTGGAGCCGACCTCGCCCCGTGTGACCAGAAAGGATTGTTGATGGAGTACTGCGAAAGGTAGGCCCTAGGGTGCAGACTTCCGCCGGGTCGCTCGTCACGAGAAAGTGGATGGTGACGCCGGCCGCGGGCGAGGCTGTCCGAAGCCTGCCCTGAGCGCAGTCGAAGGGCCTGCCCTGAGCGGGGTCGAAGGGCCTGCCCTGAGCCCGTCGAAGGGGCCCGTCCTGCGCAAGTAAGGATGGGTCTTTTACTAACCGTCCAGGGAGTGGTGGACTGGCGTCTGCCGTCCAGCCGTCGGTCCGCTACGCAGCCCTCCGGTGGCGGCTTATCCGCTGCGCTGTCAGCCCGCTTGTTCATACCCCATTCATTACCACTTGGTCAGGAGGATGCGAAAATGGACCTGCCCAAGAAAAACGTCTGGCTGCGTGCCGGTATTGGCATCTTTCTTGCCATCTGCAGCGCTGTTCTGCTGACGCTATCTTTTCCACCATACGATTTCTGGCCGCTCATCTGGGTGGCCTTCATCCCCATGCTGGTGGCCCAGTTCCGGATCATGCCGCGCAAGGTCTCCAGCCTGGCCTCCGCCATCGCCATCGGCGGCTGGTTGGGCGGCTACCTGACCCCCATCTTCGCCGGCAGTGGGCTTTACATGGCCTGGCTTCCGCTGCTTATCGCCGGCATCAGTTACCTGGCCGACAGCGGTGTGCGCGCCCTTCACGAACGCACCGGCTACCGCTGGTTTGTCCCCTACGGCGCACTCAACTGGGTAGGCTTCGAGATGATTCGCGGCTTCATCCCCATTATGGGCACGTGGGGCTTCGTCGCCAACACGCTCTACAGCCAGCCGTGGTTGATCCAGCCAGTGAGCCTCTTCAGCATCTTCGGTCTGGGCCTGCTCATCATGGCCGTCAATTACGGGTTGGGACTGGGCGCGCTGTATCTCTTTGACCGGCGCTGGAGGCTGGACCCGGACACCCCATTGCTTGCGAGACGTTCGGTGCGCAGCTGGATTCTGGGCGTGCTGGCCGCGCTGCTCCTCTGGACCGGCCTCAGCCTGGCCCTTTTCCGCACGCCGACGACCCCCACCGTTCGCGTCGCCGCCCTGCACTATGACGCGGGCGCGCCTCCCTGGAGCGCGGTGGACAAATTCAGCGAGCTCACCCGCCAGGCGGCGCAGGCCGAGGCGCGCATCATCGTCTGGCCGGAGGTCGCCATTGAAGGCGACCCGCAGGTGACGAACACCGCCGAGTTCCGCCGCCTGGCCGCCGAGACCGACGCTTACCTGGCCCTGGGCTATGTCGTGCCGGTCACCGAGCGGGTCTGGCGGAACGAGGCCACCGTGCTTTCGCCCGATGGTCAATTCCTGGGCGTCTTTGGTAAAGACCACCCGGTCGTCTTCGCCGGCGAGACCAGCCCGACGCGCGGCACCTATCCGGTCTATGAGACGCCTTTGGGCCGCATCGGCACGATCATCTGCTACGATCTGGATTTCACCGACACGGCGCGCAAAATCACGCGCAACGGAGCGCAGTTGATCCTGGTGCCATCCCACGACTGGCCCCAAATTGCCACCAAGCACTACACCCATCTGGTCTTCCGCGCTGTTGAGAATCGGGTCAGCCTGGCCAAAGCCGACAACAGCGGCAACGACTCGGCCATCATTGACCCATACGGACGGATCCTCGCCTCGGCGGTCACACCTGGGGGCGATCGCAACGGTCAGGTTGTGATGGCCGATGTGCCTTTGGGTACGGGAGATTCGCTCGTGGTCCGCCTGGGCGATTGGATGGGATGGATTGCTCTGGCGGGGATGGTGTTTTTCATCATCTACGATTTTGTGACGAAAGCAAGAGCAAAGCGAAGCATCGCGTTTGGCGAATCATCGAAGTAGAGGAGAACCTGCTCGCAGCGGCGGCGCGGCTGGGGTAGGTCGGGAAAGAGACTGTTTTCGCGCCAAATTCACTTGCCATCCTGTGCACTTTGTGATATACTGACGTCTAAGCGGGGTAAGTCGAAAGTTGATTGGCTCTTTGTCCGGGTGTCATTGTCTTATGCCCTGAAGGGCAAAGTCAGGTGCCGTCGGTGTATTTCCCGCAACCGGTTGAGATGCCATAAGCGCCAGCCATGAGCGTCATGCTCCATGGCTGGGCGCTTTTTAAAAGCCCCGGGGCTGTGGGTGCAGCTAGCGGGGCCAAACGGCGCGGACAGGACGCGCTTTAAAAGCAATTGCACTACAAAGGCCCGTCCTGAGCAAGTAAGGATGGGCCTTTTGTCGTTCTCGAGGCGAGATAGCTTTGCTTATCGGCTCTCGCTGGCGTCCCTGGGTCGGTCCCGATGGCGCGGGTGAGCGAAGGGATGACTGCTCGGTCGTTTGGAGGGCACAACCCTCTCGTTCTCCCGGTTTGTGTGCGGACTGGCGTCCGCAGGCCAGCCGTCGGCCCGCTACGCGGCCCTCCTCCTGACGACTTACCCACCGCGCCGTTAGACAGGCCGGGATGGCACACTGGAAGGGAGGCAGGCCGTCGTGCGCCAGGGGCATTCATAACGAGCCGTGCTCTTCACGCGCGGCACACCACGGCTTGGGAGAAGAGGCCCGCGCCGTGGGTGTCGCGGTGGAGGCAGTGAGGCGGGAGGGCCTTCGTTGGGCGGCGGAAAGGCGCACTTCGGGGGAAGGCATCATAATCATACAAGGAGAAAGCATAATGAAACGCTACGTAGCCGCGTTGTTAAACACCGTTGTCGTCCTCAGTCTGCTGGTGACCGCATGTCGGCCGACGGCCACCCCGACCCCGCTCCCCACATCCACGCCCAGAAGCGAAACGCATATTACGTTCTGGATCCTTGAATCGCGAGAAGAACAACAGATACCGTATGAGGAACTCATCGCCGATTTCAACGCCAGCCACCGCTGGATAGATGCCACGGTCCAGTTCTTCCCCAACCAGGGTGAGCTGGAGCAGGCTCTCGCCGAAGCATACGAGACTGGCGACCTGCCCGACGTCGTGGAGCTCACCTCCTACTTGCTCCATACGCTGGCGGATGAAGGGCTGCTGGATGCAGACGCCGCCGAGGCAGTGGTTCATTCGATAGGGCAGGAGATCTTTTACCCTTCCATGCTCGATCAAGCCCGGTCGTGGTCAGGGGAACTAGCTGCGGTGCCCTATAGAGCTTGGGTGCAGGGCATCTATTACCGCAAGGACTGGTTGGATGAGCCTGATGGGCCGGGCTTACTGCCTTATTGGGACGAGATTTTCGCCACGGCGGCCACTTTTGCGATGCGCGACGATACCATCTGTGGGATCGATATGTTATTAGAATCACCCTTTTGGATTTACCAGGTGTACGAGCATGTCGCGCTCTCCAACGACCAGCCGCTCTTCAACGCGGAGGGAGACGTCACTACGGCCTCGCCGGGCATGATTGAAGCACTGGGGTTTTACGGCGAGCTGGCCCAGTTTGCCTCAGGCGACACCTTTGGCAACGCCTATCTGAGTGAAGAGGCCGGTCTCTTCTTCGGATCATCCACCATGCTGGATTGGATCGCGGAGAGTGACCTGGCCGCCCAGACCGGTTTTCAACCTTTGCTTGTCGGGCCCCGTGGGGAACCGGTCACGACGGGCGAAGTGTCCTTTCTAGGAATGATCGCCCAAGGTGATAAAGGGGATGCTGCCCGCACTCTGGTCGAGTATCTCATGACCGAGCGCTATCTCTCTTTCTTGTCTGCGGGCTACTTCTCGGTGCCGGTGCGCCGGGACATGGTTGAGGATTGGGCCCAACATGATCTGTTCGAGGCCTACGCCGACCCAGAACTTCCCTGGCGCATTGCCGAATCATTGTGGCGGTTTGATAGCTGGCAGGCCGATGCGCCGGAGCAGGTACAGACTATCGAAGCTATTCGAAACAACTCCCTGGTCGCCGAAGCCGTGTCCGATCTGTCGCAAGGTCGGGTCACGTCACTGGAGGCCGCGAGCGGGTTGCAGGACAAGATTCGATCGTCCATCTCGAGCGCGCGAACGTTCCCCCGGCCCGATGACACTCTTCATCTGGCCGCCTACCGCGCTTCGGCAGTCCATCCCGACCCTCCGGATAAGAAGCAGATCCTGCTGGGGCTGGGAAACCAGCTAGAAGCACACTACACCAGTTGTAATCCTGAGCTGGGAGAGTGTGACTCGGGTAACCCCTGGCAAAGTGCTCAAGACACGCTTCTCTATAACTTGGGCAGCGAGATCATCCAGGAGCATTGGGAAGAGCAGACGGGCAAGGTGGCGGAAGGGTTTCTTTGCACCGTTATTGATGCCCTCCCCGGTTCGGGTACGGGCGCCAAACTGGCCAAGGAGTTCGCCAAAGCACTGGTAGGGGGCACCACCGACAAGGCTGTGATCTCGATGATTGACAACGTGATCGGCGATGTCTTGCCGGATAGCCTCATCGCGGAGATCAAACTGTGTAACACGACCAGCCAGGCGGTAAAGTTGTTGAGCGAGAACGAGGTCCAAATCATTACACAGAAGCTATCTGTACAAACACCCAAAGGTGGTCGGACCTACACCGAAGTAACGATTGTCCACAACAACAAGACAAAGCGACTAATCGCGGCCATCAAAGGAGGCTCCTATCGCTATGGCAAGTATTATGCGGTAAAAAGCATTGTCTCCTACCACACCGATGCCTATGGGCGCATGGCCAGCCGTGGAGCGGATTACAGAGTGAATCCAGCAGTCATCCCAGACCGCGCACACCGGCGGTGCTGTTATCAGGAACTCTCTAGACTCATCAGGGAAGGCCGGGGCGGCGATGACATCCCCTGTTGCTACGGAAGCGACACCACAGAGGGAAACTGTTGCGAGGGCGGCAGCGGTTCCCCGGTAAATACTCCCACCCCCACTTTCACTCCCACAACCACACCTACGGTGACTCCCACCCCCACCACGACTCCCACGCCGACCGCAACCCCCACACTCAGTCCGAGCGAGAGGGCCCGCATGCCGGCCGAGAACATCGTGGCGCTGATGCGGGCAACCAACGTCCGGCAGCAAGCCCTGGGGATCGAGCAGACCGACTGGGGGCTGGGCTGCACGCCCGATGGCGGCCAGGAATGCCCGGCGTCCGACGCGCTGGACGGCGCCACGGAGGAAGAACTGGCGTTCCACGTGAACGCTCTGCAATATGCCGTCTTCAACCTGGTCGG
The DNA here is from genome assembly GCA_014360845.1 of Anaerolineae bacterium. Classification (GTDB taxonomy): domain Bacteria; phylum Chloroflexota; class Anaerolineae; order JACIWR01; family JACIWR01; genus JACIWR01. The sequence continues at coordinate 7,845 of JACIWR010000065.1, read as the reverse complement.
CGCGGGCGGCGACCATTGGGGCTTCTGGAACGAAAAAACGAGAAAGCCATACACTTTCAAGGAGCTATATGGTCACAATTGGTGGCAAAGCCCGCCGGAGGAGGGAAACCTGGTTGAGATCCGGAACCTGCTGGAGAAGATGCATGTTGTCGCCAGAGGGGCAAAGGGCATACAGATGCTCAAAAAGGATGCCATCACTGCCACCAACTCCGGGGACGTATCCGAGCTGGAGGGGATCATCACGGGGGCAGCGCCCTCCAACGTGAAGATCCAGTGCCCGCTAAGCGAGCCGTGGTATTTCTGGGTCAGTCAACTTCTCCTATCGAGCGACACCCACCCCTACTACGCTCAGGTCACCCGCGTGTGGATTCTGTTTGACCTGAGCCAGTTTGCGGACGCACCGGCCATCGAGGGTGTCCGCCTCCAGGTGACGACCGTTGATGCTCGCAATCAGACGCCATCGGCACTGAAAGTGAGCGTGGGCACCGGTTGGTGGGACCCTGTCGAGCAGACAGGGACCGCCTACTGTGGTCCTCGAAGCACGCCGGAAGATGCGGACAAGCTGTGGAAATCCTCCTCCGAAGGGCTCGTGCCCCTGGACCTATCCTCCACGGGTGAACAAGGCGGATTCGCCGAGGCTACTCTCCCGGTCGGCACGTTCGCCAAAGGAAAGTGGGTTCAAGTTCGACTATCGCTAGAAAATGAGTTCGACCTCCCAGATGAGCCGGTTTTGGGTGAGGGCGTATGGCGTGCCCTGGGCCTTGACGAAGCGGGGCATTGGTTGATCATCAGCTTTTCGTTTCCTTCGCTGCCAAACATGCGGAACGGTCTTTTTCGACCCTGACGCCGACGCGCCGTACTTTTCCTACCTGTCTCGCGTCCTGGTTCTGCGTGACCCTGTGGCGGGGGAGTGCGAACCGGAGATCGTGGCAGAAAAAGTGTTCGGAGTACGTCGTTTTGCTGCTGGGCGCATGGAACCAACTCCCGCTCACCTGCTGTTAACTCTGTACCCGGCTGAAGAGGACTATGGACCCGGTGACGGGGTAAACGCTGACCTGCTGGCCCTGAGGAGCGATACCGCTGCCAGCGCGAGGCGGAGGCCACCGCGACCGCTACTGTCTCTACGTGGTCTACCACTGCGACACCGTGCCGCAACTCTACCGCGTGCCCGATCCCTTCGGTCGTCTTCTGGCTGTATCTTCTCAATGATTTGGGGTAGGGGCAGGTCTTGCACCTGCCCGCCTGGGCGACCGCAAGGGTTCGCCCCTACATTTTGAGAAGATACTTCTGGCTCATAGAACCGGGGCGGTGCGCATCAAGGCCAGTGACGTGGTGGTGACCGCTGAGACTCCGCCTCGCGAGACGGGTTGACATTTCCTCCGATTCGGATATAATGTGGTTACTAAAGAGACTACATTTACAAGGAGGAGCTATGCCTGAGATTGGTGTGCGGGAGCTCAAAGCCCAGGCTTCACAGATCATCCGCAACGTGCGGGAGCGACGCGCCCGATACGTTATCACCCACCGGGGGCGGCCAGTGGGCTTGTTGCTGCCGCTGGACGAGGCGGGGGCGGCGTCCTTGCCCCCTGGGGGCGAATCGGCTGCGACTGCCTGGGAGGAGTTGACCCGGTTGGGCGAGGAAATCGGCCGGGGCTGGCGTTCGTCCCTGACCAGCACCGAACTGCTGTCGGAAATGCGCCGATAGGAGGTGATCGGTGGCCAGCCTTTACACCATAGACGCCAGTGTCTTTCTCAACGCTTTCAATCCCTACGAAGCGGGTCATGAGGACAGCAACCGTCTGCTGGCCCGGCTGCAGGAGCAGGCGACGCCCATCATCGTGCCCACGTTGCTGCTGCCGGAGGTGGCCGCCGCCGTCAGCCGCGGGCGGGAGGATGAGGATCTGGCGCGGAAATTCGCCGCCTCTCTGTTCCGTTTGCCCCATCTGGTGTGGGTCCCACTGGATAACACGCTGGCCCAGCAGGCAGCCGACGTGGCAGCCCAGCACCGTCTGCGAGGCAGCGACGCCGTCTATGCTGCCGTCGCCCTGCGCTTTGGCAGCACCCTGGTCACCCTGGACCGGGAACAACGGCAGCGGGTCGCTGAAGTGCTTACCGCCCATTCTCCTGCCGAGGCGCTGGTCGAGGTAGCGTAGCCTGCACTTGCCAGCATCGCCGCTTGAGGGTGTGCCTGTACAGAAATTCAGACAAGAGGGGAGACTAATGGCAGCAACGGTTCAGGTACGGCAACGCGGCACGCTGACCCTGCCCGCCGAGTTGCGGGAGAAATACGGCATCGCGCCCGGCGATACCTTTCGCCTGGTGGACCTGGACGGCATCTTCGTACTGACGCCGATGGTGCCCATGGTGCCGGAACTGGCCCGCGAGATCGAGCGGGCGCGCCTCGAGGCCGGTTTGAGCATCGAGGAACTGCTGGCCAACCTGCGCGAGCAGCGAGAACGGTATTGCCGAGAGAACTATGCCACCGATCAACCCGCCTAAGCTGCGCGTCTTCGTGGACGCCGACGTCCTCTTTGCCGGGGCGGCCAGTCCCGGCAAACACGGGGCCAGCCTGCTCATCCTGCGCATGGCTGAGATCACCCTCATCGAGGCGGTGGCTTCGCAGCAGGTGATCACCGAGGCCGAACGCAATTGTCGACGGATGGAGAAACGAATGAACGAATCGGGTAGGTGATGACCGATTGGATTCGTTGATCATTCGTTGACAGGGGCAACCAATTCACTCTCTCACGTCCCCCAGATTTCGGGATCGGTTTTCACCAGACGGCGCGCGTTTGCGGCTCACCTCTTCGGCGCAGGCAAACGAATTCGCATAGTCATAAGCTTTTCCTCCTTGCTACCGACTCCGGTCGGGCCGGCCACAGCTCTGGGGCCAGGCAGCTACTTTGGCGCGCATTCATCCATTGCTATGCATTGGGTATATGTCTGAAAGTGGGAAGAACGGGCAGGGCATTGGCTGGGGTTTTTGCGTAACACCAGCAATCGTGTTATACTTGTGACCGACTGGGCATGGCACAGTCGCCGCTGCCATGAATTGTGTCCAGCTCAAAAAGACCATCCTCCTCACTGGCTACTGGTTCTCCAAGTGCAGCGCCGGGCCAGACGCGCTACGGGCGCAGAAGGCACTGCGCATTTTACTGGCAGGAGAATAGTACTTAATCAAATTGGTTTTGACAACCTGTCACTCTGAGGAGCGAAGCGACGAAGAATCTAGCTTTTCATTAAACGATTGTTTTGTTACGTAAAATAACGAGATTCTTCGCCTTCGCTGCGCTTCGGTTCAGAGTGACAACTCGTCATGTTCACCCTGACGGAGTAATAGCTCCTGAGCCGGATTGAGAGATGAATTCCACAACGACTTATCGCTTTGATCCTGTAGACCTGGAACAAGCACGTCTGCTGGGACGGCTTTCCCCTGCCCGGCGTATCCAGGCGATGCTCGACGCGCGAGAACTGGCGGTGGGGCTGATCCGTGGTCGGTTGCGCCGACAGTATCCTCACCTGCCCCCTCGTGAGATCAATCTGAAGGTGCTGGAGGAGATAGACCGTGCTGGAAGAACGTCCCCCGGACCTTAGCTTTTTCCTGGACATTCTGCAAACGCTGGAGGCCATCGGCGCACCTTACATGATCATCGGGGCCTTCGCCGCCACGGTATACGGCATCACGCGCGTGACCTACGATCTGGTGACGTCCGAAGCCATCATTGCCGAGATCGAGCGGGTGCTGCGCTACCCGCGCATCGGGGAGCGTTATGCTATTGCCGAGCAGGATATTGCGCGTCTGGTTGAGTCCCTGCGCGCCGACGCGCTGATCGTCCCCAGCGACTATCAGGTCGCCGGCGTCTGTGCTGACCCGGACGACGACAAGTTTCTCGCCTGTGCGGTGGAAGCGCAGGCGGATTGCATCGTCACCGGCGATCCGGACCTGCTGGCCTTGAGCCAGTACGGGGGGATCGCCATTCTCAAACCGCACGAGTTCCTGGAGCGGCTACGGGTGGCGAGGAGTTGACGGTGCCAGCTGAAAAAGATCCGCCGCGGCAGGCGGATCAGTTGCGATTAATGTGAGGAAAAGATGTCGAGCAAATTGGATGACCTGTTCAATGACCCCTACCTCCGCAGGAGACTGCTGAAAAGGCTTGAAGAGGGGTGGAGTTTTGAGAAAATTGAGCCCATGTCCACCGCTGAGATCTTTGCCCATCTCAACCGGCTGGGTATCGCAGTGAGCCCGGAGGACTATCGGATGGCGGCCCAACGATACGACTCAGCGGAACGTCTGGCCGATGAATGGTATGCGCAGTATGCCCTTCGTCCCCAAGGTCGCTATGACAAGGACTTCGTCTGGATGGCCGCCATTGTGCTCTGGAAGCGGCTGATCCCGGATCGAGTCTGTTTTGAGCAGATTGATGAGGCGATGCAGAAGGGATACGATTTGCTGGAGAGGCACCGTACCACCGCAGCCTGTGACATCTGGTGGCAGGTGTGGGAATGGCTGAAGGAGAAGGTGACGCCGGAGCGGAATACGTTGGAAGCCCTGGATGAGGACTTTCGGGGCACGCAATCAGTGTTCAACTGGAGTCAGGACTTTGAGATGGAGCTGGGGAACGCTGGCATAGATGATCCTGAGTATTACTGGCGGCGTATTCAATATTGTCAGGAGTTCCTGGAGATTTTCTTCGATATAGACTGGCAGATGCGAGGGAACTTCCTGCGGGCGGAGGCCGAATCCTACTGGCAACTGGGCGAGATTGAGACTGCCGAAACGAAGTTCGAAGCTCTGATCGCGGCCAACCCCGACTGGGCTTGGGGATACATTGACTGGTCAGACCTGTACTGGCTATTTCGTGACAGTCCTAAAAACTACGACTGGGCGGAGCAGATTTTGCAGCGCGCTTTGGATCGCCCTGGTCTGGAGGATCGAGAAGATGTGCTCGATCGCTTGAAAGAGCTGCGCGCAGAGCGAGCGCAGGCCAGGGGACAGAAGAAAAAGCAGCGTAAGCGCTGATCTGGCCAGATTCGTAGTAGCGACGGTCGTCGCTACTACGGATTACTGCTCGAACGGAGACCTGTGATGGGTTTGCGCGATCATTCATTCAATTTGAGCTACGGCCCCTCTGACGACCGTCTCTACGCCTTCTACATCCCCGCTCTGAAAGCCAGCATCCGTTACGACCGCATGACCGGCTTCTTCACCTCCGGCGCGCTGGCCGTGGCCGCGGCCGGTGTGGCGCACCTCATCGCCAACGGCGGGCGAATGCGTCTGCTGGTCGGTGCCCAGTTGGAGCCCGAGGACGTGGAGGCCATTCGCGCCGGGCACGACCTGCGAGAAATCGTTGCCCTGCGACTGAGCTCCGCCCTGCCGGACCCGGAAACCCTGGCCGACCAGATTATGCGCGACCGGCTGGCCGCCCTGGCCTGGATGGTGGCCGCCGGGACGCTGGAGATCCGCGTCGTTCTGCCCAGGGGGCCGGACGGCCTGCCCATTCCCGCACCCGAGGCCCGCGACTACTTTCACCCCAAGGTTGGCATTTTCACCGATGCTCAGGGCAACCAGGTCGTCTTCAGCGGCAGTGTCAACGAGTCCGAGACCGGCTGGCAGCACAACTACGAGCAGTTCATGGTTTTCTGTTCCTGGGCCGAGGGTCGGGTGTACGGGACCGAGGAGGTGAGCCGCTTCGAGCGGCTGTGGGCACAACGCGAACCGGATTGGGTTTCGTTGCCCATCCCCGAGGTCGTGCGGCAGAAGCTCCTACGCTACACTCCCTCCACTGCCCCCAGACACGATCCGCTGGAACGCGCGCCGGGGGAGGTGCGCGAACGGGTCTCGCGGATGGTGCTGGCCCCCGCCCTGCAGCAAGAGCGGATTCCCATGCGTCAGGAGGAGCGGGCGCTCTACGAACGCATTGAGGAATACATCACCCGCTTCTACCGCAAGATATGAGAGCGAGCGCAAGGGCCTGGGCTTTGTGATGACCGTTTATCGCCGGCGGCTGACCAGCAGTTTCTACGCCGTGCAGCAGAGCCTCAAGCGGCGGCTGGCTTTTCTACGCGGGCAGGCTGGGCTGGGATTGGTCGAGGATGACCTGGAACAGGAAGAGCTGAGTCTGGACGTGGATGAGTTGGACTTGGCCGACCGGGCCTTATTCCACGAAGAGATCGAGTACGTCGAGGACTTTGTGCATGCGCTGGGGGCGTTGGGTGGCAACGACTCCAAGGTCGAGCAGTTGTTGAAAGACCTGCGCCAGATCTTTCGCCAGCGGGACACGGTGATCGTTTTCACCCAGTACACCGACACGATGGATTTTCTGCGCGAGCAACTGAGGCAGAGTTACGGCACGCAGGTGGCCTGTTACAGTGGTCGTGGCGGCGAGCGCTGGGACGGTGTGATGTGGGTGCCGGTGACGAAGGAGGAGATCAAGAACGCCTTTCGAGAGGGGAAGGCGGTCAAAATTCTGCTTTGCACCGAGGCGGCCAGGCCCAGGGTGGGGGGGCGGTCCAGGCGGCTGGTGGTGACCAGGAACTTGAAGAAAGTGCTCAGGGCGTGAAACTTGCGGTTGCGGGAGGCACCGGAGCCCTGGTTGGGTCAGGTAGGCCAGCTAGGTGGAGACGTGGTCGGGGGTGATTTCGTGCAGGGTGGCTGGTTTGTGATTGAATTTGTGAGCGAGGGAGAGATCAAATTTGACTGTTGCATAATTTAGTATTATACTATTGGTTGACCAATTGGCTCAGAGAACTTATCGAATCTCTTGGAACTGGGTAGTGCCCCTGTGATGTGTTGCTGGACATGAGAGGCTAACGAAGGGTTTTCTTGTCAGTGTTCTCGGCAGCCTCTGCGATGGGCAAGTGGGCCACATACGCATCGGCATAATTGGGAGGACTACCCACGGTCGGGGGTGAATTTATCTACAAAGATCGTTGATCACTGGTGAATTGTCGCAGCCATGGTGTCTGAATGTTGCTCATCGCACACCCCGCTGAAAGCTCGGAGATAGAAACAGCGCCAACCATGAGCGTTCTGCTCAACGGGTTGGCGCTTGCTACGTAAAAAGAGCTGGTGATGGGCTTGCTACTTCCAGCCCCGCCCGGTTTCGACAAACTCAGCCGGACGTTGACGGTGGGGGACCAAGAGCCAGAATTGGGCAGGCATGCACATGAGGAGCAAGGAGATTCAATCATGGAACGAAATCGAAACATGCGAGTTCTTGTAGCGTTGATTGCCAGTGTCGCGATAGTAACCGTCTGGATGGTGTGGCACTCCGTCGCCCTGGCTCAGAGTGGGCTGGAAATCAGCAAGGTGGTAGATCACACGGAGGTATCACCCGGTGGGGTGGTTACCTATACTATCACGGTCACCAATACTTCGGGGGAGCCTCTGAGCAACGTGGTCATCACCGATGAGTTGTCGTCCGCTCTGGAGTTTGTGGCAGCGTCGCCTGAACCCAGCATGGAAGGGCAGCTACTTACCTGGCGCATTGACAGCTTACCTGTGAGTCCTACCCACGAGATCACGCTGAGCGCTAGAGTCGGGCAGGGGGCGTCAGGAGTAATTATGAACACAGCCCACGTCTCTGCCGAGGGGGTGCCTCCCAGGTTTGATGAAGCTGAAATCCATATCCGTGCACAAGAGCCGTCTCCCACATCTACGCCTATTTCCTCCACCCAGATTACTGAACAACCTGCCGATTTGCATGTCCGGGTGGCTCGTGTCTCACCTCTTCCAATCCAACCAGGGGGTAAGATCGCCATCGTGATTGAGTACCACAACGCTGGCCCGGGAGCGGCAGAGAACGTGAGTCTCCAAGTGGGCTTTGATCCGCCAGATGCCATGAG
>JACIWR010000064.1 GCA_014360845.1 Anaerolineae bacterium | reverse complement strand
GCTTTGCTGGCTTTTAACCTTTGTCTCAGCCTGATCAATCTGGCGGAAAGCCTCTGGCAATCCCGGCGGAGTGTGGCCGTGCGCCGTCCTGAGTCTTTCTTCGCCGAGGGCCTCTCGACGTTTTCTTTGACCACGGCTCGGGGCTGGGAGGAGGTGCTGGAGTCGGTGCGCCGTACTTTGAAGGCGGTGCTGACTCGTCCCCGCGAAGAATTTGCCCAGGGTGCTGCTTATTTTCACGCCGATACCGGGCTGTGGTCCTATGCAGGGGCTCTGGCACTGCACGTGGGGGTGTTGCTGCTGTTGCTGGGTGGCTTGATCGGCGGGAGGTGGGGTTGGCAGACGGAATCCCTGCGCCTGGGACCGGGCCGACAGGGGGATATTCGCGAGACGGGTTACACGCTTCGCCTGGACGATCTGGTAGTGAAGGGGGGAGACTTTCGCGCCGAAGTCGCCTTGCTGAGGGAGAGCGCGGTGGTGAGCCGGGGTGTGGTCAGTGAGCGTAGACCTTTGCGCTACAGCGGCTTGACGGTGCGTGGGATGGGGTACGGCCCTGCTGCTGTCGTGCGCGCCTGGGATGAGACGGGACGGCCTTTGACCCTGCAATCTTTCGCCGAAGGCGCGGAACCAGCCGAGGAGGCATATCTGCCCTTCGAGGCTCTGGGGGAGGAGCACTACTTTGCCGTGCCGGAATCTAATCTCGTGGTGCGGCTGGTGTTGGTGGAGGATGAGAGAGCCGATGTCGGGCCGTCGTTCGAGATGCAGGCCTACCGCCGCAACTCCGCGGACCCGGTTTTCGAGGGCACTCTGTCCTCAGGGCATGAGGTGGTCATCAATGGGCATCGTTACTCTGTGGAAGTGCAGTACTATGCTCTCCTGCTGGTCAGGCATGATCCGGGCAGCGGCTTCGTGCTTCTGGGTTTGCTTTTAGCCGCTGGGGGGTTGCTGGTGACGTTGTGGAAGCCGCGGGCCCAGGCGTGGGTGCTGGTGGCCGATGAGGGCGGAGAAGTGATAATCAGGGGTCGCGGCGAAACACGCGCGCAAGATCGGCGTTTCGCCCGCCTGGTGACGGAGCTGACGGAGCATTTGACAGAGCAGGGTCTGATGGATGGTCGCCATGGATGAAGTCGTTTTCTGGGGTGTTGCCTATGCCTGCATATTGGCCGCGACGGTGGCGTACGGCCTGTTCTTGTGGCGAAAGGCCGACATGGCCGCGCTCATCGGCAGGGTGACGGGAGGCATTAGCGCCGGCTTGATGGCGGCGGGCCTGGCTCTTCGTCTGCTCCGCATGGGGCGTTGGCTCCCGGTAGGAGGCGGCGAGTTTGCCGTGGCTGTCGGGATAGTGACCATAGGCATGTTCTTGGTCCGAGAGCGGCGGGGTGAGGTAGTAGGGGCGGGAGCGGGGATTTTAGGTTTGGTACTGCTCCTGTATTCGTGGGCCTTGTGGAGTTTGGTGGTGCGCAGCGAGACAGTGCCATCCCCGGCGGGCAGCCCGCATTTTGTGGAAGTGTTGCTTGCACTTCTGGGGGCGGTCGCTTACGGATGTATGCTCGTGAGCGGTGGGATAGGTCTTGTTGGTCTGATCCCATCCCGCTGGTCTGTGATGGCTCGTCCGCCACTGGAGGCTCTGGAACTGGAGAGTTGGCGGACCTTTGTGGGCGGGGCGTCGCTTTTGAGCGGAGAGTTACTCGTCAAGGCCCTGGTGATGTATCTGTGGGGGCGCGATCTGTGGTCGCCGGAAGCGGGACTGTTGGGACCCCTGGCCGTGGGGGCGGTGTGCGGTGGAGCTTTGATGGTGATGCAGGCCGATAGGTGGCGGTCGCACCTGGCAAGTTTGACCGCGGTGATGGCCTGTCTGGCAATATTCAGCGGTGGAGTCTGAGGAGCAGGGGGTAGTCATGAGACCTATAGTCATCGGAGTGTCGGGCGGCACCGGTTCAGGCAAGACGACGGTGGTGCAGGCCATTTTGGAGCGGGTGGGGGCAGAACGCATTGCCTTCATCCAACACGACTCTTACTATCGAGACCAAAGTCATCTGCCACTGGAAGAGCGGGCCCGGGTCAATTTCGATCACCCGGACGCCCTGGAGACCGATTTGCTGATCAAGCATGTGCGGCAGTTACTGGCGGGGCAGGCTGTTGAGGTGCCGGTGTACGATTTTACCACTCACACCCGCACCAATCGTACCCGTCGAGTGGAGCCGCGCCGGGTGATTTTGGTGGAGGGCATTTTGATCTTTGCCGAACCAGAGCTGCGCGATCTGATGGACGTCAAAATCTACGTGGATACCGATGCTGACATCCGCTTCATTCGGCGCCTGAAGCGCGATATTGCTGAACGGGGCCGGACGGTGGAATCGGTGATTGAGCAGTATTTGAGCACCGTACGGCCCATGCACCTGGAATTCGTCGAGCCCAGCAAGCGCTACGCCGACGTGATTATCCCCGAGGGCGGGTTCAACGTGGTAGCCCTGGACATGGTAGTGGCGCGGGTGCAGAGACTGCTGGAGGGTAATAGTGAGTGAGCAGGGCCGCCGACCGGTGGATGTAGATGCTTTAACCGCATACTTCGCCGTCCAGTCGGATATCATAGCTGCTTATTTGTTCGGTTCGCGGGCGACTGGCCGGGCGCGGGAGGGAAGCGACGTGGACGTGGCAGTGCTGCTGGAAGAAGAGGATAGCATGGCTCGCTTCGAACGCCGGCTGCGACTGATGACCGAGGTGAGCGATGTCTGCGGCCGGGAAGCGGATGTGATCGTGCTCAACGATGCGCCGCCCATCTTGCAGCACCAGGTACTCAAGCATGGCCGATTACTTTACGAGCGAGACCGGCGGGCGCGGATTGAATTCGAGGTACGGGCGGGTCAGATCTATGCCGATCTGAAGCCTATGTACGATTTTCACACCCGGGATCTAATACCCAAAAAATCAAAGAGGTGGGCCTTAGTGGTCGTAGACGACATCATCGCCAACCGGCTGAAACTTCTCGCTGAGTATGTGGCCGAGCTGCGACTCTACCGAGGACAGGCTACCAGCTTCCAGGTCTATCTGGACAACAAGATGCTTCGGCGTGCCGTAGAGCGTTCGTTGCAGGTCTCGGTTGAGATTTGCCTGTATGTTGGCCGACATATCATCGAGGAAGGGTTTCGCTATCCAGAGGATAACAAAGACGTCTTCCAGATTCTGGCTGAGGAGGGGGTCGTTCCGCAGACGTTGCTACCGGTCTTGCTGGATATGGCACGGTTTCGCAATCTGATGGTGCACGATTACGCGTGCATTGACGATGCCAAAGTGTATGCCATTTTGAAGCGCAATCTGGGTGATTTCGATGCCTATGCCCGCGCCATCGTATCTTACCTGGAATCCCTCCGAACTGAAGCAGGGGATGAGGCTTGAACATTCTCACCGTGACCGGCACTTTTCATCCTGAGGCCGGCGGGCCGGCAACATACCTCTACCATCTTCTGCCCGAACTCGTGGCCCGGGGGCATCGGGTGACGACCATCACCTACGGCGACGTGAAGGAGGAATACGAATACCCATATCGGGTGATCCGCATCTCACGGCAACAGCCCATCCCCCTGCGCCTGCTGGAGTTTACCCGCCAGGTGTGGCGGCAGGGACGGGGATGCGATTTGCTTTTTGTGAACGATTACGGTCTGCCGGCGGCGCTGGCCGACCTGGTCTTGCGCAAGCCAGTGGTGATGAAAGTAGTCGGCGATTTCGCCTGGGAGTACGCTGTTCGCCATCGCTTGATCCCCGCCGATGAGAACATTGATGACTTCCAGGCGGCGCGACATGGCTTCACCGTCCAGTTGCTCAAGCGGCTGCAACGCTGGTACGTGAGCCGCGCGCGGGCGGTGATCGTGCCCAGTCGCTATTTTGGGGGGATCGTCGCTGGCTGGGGCGTGCCTGAGAAGAAGTTGTGGGTGATTTACAATGCTGTGGACCCGGCTCCGTATGAGAGCCTGCCATCGCGGGAGGAGACCCAGGCGCGGCTTGGCCTATCGGGGCGGGTGGTGCTCACCGCCGCGCGGTTGACCCCCTGGAAAGGCGTGGACAGGCTCATCGCTGCTTTGCCGGCTTGGCGAGAGGCCGTGCCGGGCGCGAACCTGGTAGTCGTTGGCGACGGGCCGGAGAGGGCGAACCTGGAGCGGCTGGTGATGGACACGGGCGTGGCGGGGGCGGTGAGGTTTGTCGGGCAGGTGCCGCATGAGCACATGCCCCTTTATCTGCGCGCGGCGGAGGTGTTCGTGCTTTACTCCGGCTACGAGGGGCTGCCCCACGTCGTGCTGGAGGCGATGGCCGCCGGGACACCGGTGGTGGCCTCGCGCAAGGGCGGTATCCCCGAGGTGGTGGAGGACGGCGTGACGGGGTTATTGGTGGAGTGGGGCGACGAGACGGCGTTGGCGGATGCTGTGCGGCGGGTGCTGGGCGATGCGGCGTTGGCGCGACGTTTGAGGGAGGCCGGGAGGGCGCGGGTGGAGCGCGATTTCGGCTGGGCCGGGTTGGTGGAGAGAACGGCAGCGCTGTTGGCTGAGATCGTCGAGAGGGCGGGATGAACATGGTGAATCTGCTGGCTGTAAGCCTGGACGCCGCTCTGGTCCGCAAGCCAGAGGGGGTGTTATCCGATGAGCAGCAACGCCAACTCAAGTATGCCACGATTTTGAAGAGCTACTTCTTACTCGCGCGGGTGCTGGGCACGACGGACGGATCGCCGCTGCAGGTGGCTGAGAACTTCTGGGCCTATCCCGTGCCCTCGCGGAACAGGCTGGCTTTTGTCCCCGCTGCCGTCAGAGTAGGGAGTGAGCTGTGCCGAAATCACGTCATTGATGTGATCTCTACCCAAGACCCTTTCGCTGCCGGGTTGGTAGGATACATTCTCAAGCGGCGATTTGGCGTCCCGCTTAGTCTGCAATTCGCGGGAGATATGGTGGACAATCCCTATTGGCTTCGCGAGCGGCGGATTTATCCCTTAATGAATGTGGTGGCTCACTGGCTAATTCGGCGGGCGGATACTTTTCGCGTAGTGAGTGCCCGGGAAAAGCAGAAGCTGATGGCTATGGGTGTGCCTGAGGAGCGCATCTGGAATTTGGGCTGGATCACCGATTTCAGTCGTTTTATCCAGGCTGATGGATCGGCTGTCCGGGCGCGTTATTTGCAGGGAAGGGTCTCGAAGCTGGTGTTGTTCGCCGGGCGGTTAGTACCGCAGAAAGACCTGCCCAATTTGCTACGAGCTGTGGCTCTGGTATTGCGCCAACATCTAGATGTGCTTTTCCTGTTGGTGGGTTCGGGGCAGGAAGAGCTCAAGGCGCGGCGGTTGGCTGGGGAGCTGGGCATTGCTGAGGCGGTGAAGTTTGTGGGAGCGGTGCCTTATGGGCAGATGCCAGCCTATTTTGCCGCTTGTGATTTGTTCGTATTACCCTCGGCATATGAAGGGAACGCCCGTGTGTTGGCCGAAGCGGCGGCCTCGGCTAAGCCGGTGGTGGCCACCGATGTCAGTGGGACGCAGGACACGGTGATTGATGGGGAGACGGGGTACATTGTGCCCATAAGCCAGCCGGAAGCCCTGGCTCAGGGGATAATGCGCCTGCTGGACGATCCGGCTCGCGCGGTGGAGATGGGCCGCCGGGCGAGGGAGCATATTCTGACCCTGTACGACGAACAGCGCCTGCTGGCTGGCTTCGCCGAACTATGGGAGACGACGGCCGGGTTGCGGAAAAAGGGACTTCCATCCAGCGAGTGATCTTATTTGGTTCTTACGCTAAAGGCACGGCTACGGCATTCAGTGACATAGACCTGGCTGTCATTTGGGACACGGATCGGCGATTTCTGCTCCGGAGTGAGGCTCTTTTGCGGAGACTGTACGCTTTTTTTCACAATGTGGACCTGGATGTTGTTGTCTACACTCCTGGCGAATGGGAGATGCTGAAACAAAGTGGGCGGGAGTTCATGCGACGGATTGCGCAAGAAGGGGTGGTGGTCTATGAGCGAGGAGAAAGCGAAGCCCAGCGGCGGCTAACACGAGCACAGAAAGTTGCTTTCGCGAGGTCAGCGGGGGGAAGTGGTTTGGATGGGTAAGAGCCTCCGCGTGCTAATGATCACCCAGAAGGTAGACCTGGACGACGATGTGCTGGGTTTCACTCACACCTGGGTGAATAAGCTGGCCGAGCGGGTGGCGCACCTGCATGTGCTGGCCCTCTCAGTGGGGCGGCACGAACTGCGCGACAACGCCACCCTGTATTCCATGGGCAAGGAGCGGGGCGCGGGGCGATGGCAGCGTCTGGTGAATTTCACCCGCGTCGTTGCCCCACTGGTGTTGCGCCGCCGGGTGGACGTGGTGTTCGTGCATATGGTGCCCCTCTACGCCATTCTGGCCGCGCCGTGGACGAAGCTGGCCCGCGTGCCGCTGGTGATGTGGTATACCCACAAGCACGTGGGACTCACCCTGCGGGTGGCGCATGCGCTGGTGGACAAGGTTGTCACCGCCTCAGCGGAGAGCTTTCGTTTACCCAGCGACAAGGTGGTGGTGACCGGTCACGGCATAGAAACTGAATTATTCAAGCCAGCCGAGGGACCGCGCCCGGAGCGCCCTTTCACCGTGCTCAGCGTGGGACGCATTTCGCCTATCAAAGACTACGAGACCCTGATCGCAGCGGCGGACATTCTCATCAATGAGCGCGGTCTACGCCATATGCGGTTTGTGGTGGTGGGCGATGCAGGCACGCCGGAGCAGGTCGCGTATCGCCAGGGGCTGCTGGCCGAGGTACGACGGCGAGGGTTAGCCGATTACTTTGAATTCGTAGGAGCCGTGCCGCATCGTGAGGTGGTGCGATATTATCAGCAGGCGGATTTGTTTGTGAGCGCCAGCCGGACCGGGAGTTTGGATAAAGCGGGGCTGGAAGCAATGGCTTGTAATTTGCCATTGGTGACCAGCAATGAGGCATTGCAACCACTACTGGGAGATCAGAAAGGGATTTTGACGTTTAATCCGGGAGATGCTAGTGAATGCGCAGACCGGATTCAGACTGTATTGGATTTACCGGCTTCCTCTCGCTATAGGTTGGGATCTGTATTGGCAACACGAGCCGTTGCTGACTATAACCTTGATTCGCTTATGAATCGGTTGGTTTTGGCGATATCAAAGGCGCAATACAGATGAGCGCTTTGGGAGGAGAAGGCGTGCTGCGTCGTGATGAACGCTTAAGTGTTACTTTTGAGTCAGGGTCAGTAACAGGTTGTGCTCCAATTCGTATACAGTCAGAAAGTCGGTGCCTGTATTGGGAGGGTATCCTCCCGGACAGCTATCGAGAACGTCTGCTGGACTGCTTATCTGCACCTGCGTTGGCAGATGTCAAAGCTCGTTTGATTGAGGCCTTGCCTAACCTGGATGGCGCTTTTGCGGGGGTGGCTGCCGATACAAAGGAAAACACAGCGATTCTGTTTCACGATGTGAATGGCATTATGCCTTTATTTTTCGCCCGTCGAGGACATGGCTACAAAGTGGCTACGGATACTGCGTGTGTCCACCAAGGGGAGATGGGGGACATAGATCATGCTGGTCTATTCTCTTACCTCTACTTGGGCACAGTGCTTCCGCCGTACACGATGTGGACCAACGTCCAGGCTCTGGAACGGGGTGCCGTTCTCGAAATAGCCTTTTCGGCTTCGGGTGAAAAACGGACGGTGACTCATGTCTCGCCCGAAGTCTATATCGAGAAGCAAAAGGTTGAATCTGCTCAAGAGGCAAAAAAGAACCTTGAAGAATCTTTGTTGCGGGCAGTTTGCGATCAGTCCGCTGGCAGGTCGGAAGTGGGAGTGTTCTTGTCTGGAGGTGTGGACTCTGGTTTGTTGGCGGCGATGCTACGTCAGCACTGTGGCAAGCGGGTTAGCGCCTACACTATTGGGCCCTGGGGAGAGCGTAGTTCAGATTTGGTAACTGCCCGCCAGACAGGTCAGCAAGAAGCTGTGCACCATCGGGAGTATTTTGCCAGCCGAGCGGATTTGGATTATCTGCCTCACGTGGTTGCGGCTTTAGGGCAGCCCAATTCGGATTTATCCGCGCTGGCATTCTATTTACTGAGCAGATTGGCAGCACAGGATGGTATAGATCTCGTTTTCTCTGGACAAAATGCAGACACTTGCCTTGGAGCTATGCCTTATGTGGCTCCACTTACATGGCTGGCTCTTGTTCAACGGTGGATCGGCCCCACTATTCGCAACGGTTTACTTCGTTGGTTGGGGCTAGGAAACGGTTTGCTCAATAGTAAGCGTTTAGGTCTCCGGTATATTCTTTCCAACTGGCAGGGCGATTTACTCTTGCTCAAGAGTCAGCGGTTTGACGATTACGCGAATATGGTTTATCGGCGTACCTGGGATGATTCAAAAACAGTTCTTGAACGGAGGGTGAAAGAGACTATGTTGCCAGCAGCCTCAGTGGATGACCAGATCATTCTAGCCGATACACTTTTGCTGGAGTCTCCCCGTTGCCTGGAAGCCATGTTTTTGCCGCCCTTGGCCCATGGCGTGACAACGGTTTTCCCATATTATCATCCTGCCTGGGTAGAAGCAGCGTGGCGAGTTCCTCGGGGTTTAAGGCGGATGGGGAGGTGGTTTAAGTGGGACAAGCCTCTGCTTCGCGAGTTAGCCCAGAAGTATCTACCGGCCGCGGTAGCCAGTAGGCCACCAAAGTCGCTGGTATTTCCGGTACAGCAATGGTTTTCTATGGAAAGTATTCCCAGTTTTGTCAGTTTCGTGGAAGACAAATCAGTTTTCATCCGAGAGATTCTTTTGCCCAAGGAATATTTGTTGCCGGCTTTGGTTGCCATCTGGCAGTGGAATAAGATAGTAGCGGCCAATTTGTTGCTGAAATGGTTGATTCTTGAAATATGGTATAGAGTTGTTTGTCAGGGCGACAGACCGACTGAAGGGATTGGGTTGGAGGAGTTTCTCAACTGGCCTTTGTGGTCTGAGAATGTCAGATGAAATTGCTTTACATCGCCAACGCCCGGCTACCAACGGAGAAGGCCCATGGCGTGCAAATCATGAAAATGTGTGAGGCCTTTACCCAGAACGGCGGCGAGGTGGAACTGGTTGCGCCCTTCCGGGTACAATCGGCCCAGATGCGCCGGGTGCGTAACCTGTGGGACTACTATGGTATCCGCCAGCGCTTCAAGTTGACCCGCCTGCCTGCGTTGGACCTGGTGTTTCTCGATCGCTATTTGCCGGACAGGCTCTTTTATCTGCCGTTTTATGTGCAGGCTCTCACTTTTGGCGTATGTGCCGTACTTTATAGCCTGCTGCGCCGGGCTGATGTCCTTTACTCCCGTGATTGGATGTTCTTCTTGCTCTGGTTGCCCTGGCGGTGGTGGCGGAAACGCACCCTGGTGCTGGAGGAGCACACCTTTCCCCATCGGGGTGGTTGGGGAGCCAGGCTACACCTGGCGGTCAGTCGCCGGGTGGATAGGTTGGTGGTGATTACTCAGCGCTTGAAAGAGTTGTACATTGCTGCTGGTGTCCCTGCCGCGCGGATACTGGTCGCGCCCGATGGGGTAGACCTGGCACGTTTTGAGGAGCTGCCGAGCAAGGAGGAGGCGCGCCGGCAATTGGGGCTGCCCCTGGTGAGCAAAGTGATATGCTACACGGGCCATCTCTTCGCCTGGAAAGGGGTCTATACTTTGGTTGATGCGGCCTCTCGCCTGCCAGATGCACTGCTCTTGATAGTAGGGGGCATGGCCCAGGATCGAGAGAAGCTACAGCAGTATCTCGTGGAGCGGTCTATCGAAAATGTGCGTTTAGTGCCCCACATTCCACCCTCTGAAGTGCCGTGTTTTTTGGCTGCTGCTGACGTGCTGGTCTTGCCCAGCTCTGCTCAGCAGACCATATCTCGTGAGTACACTTCACCGCTTAAGCTATTTGAGTACATGGCCAGTGGGACTCCCATCGTAGCGACGGATTTGCCCTCAACCCGGGAGGTCTTACGTGATGGAAGGGACGCGATACTGGTGCCGCCAGATGATCCAGAGGCACTGGCGAAAGGTCTGCGCCAGGTGCTGGAGAGGCCAGACCGGGGGCGGCAACTGGCAGCGCAGGCTCGTCGGGATGTGGCTTCGTTCACCTGGGAGCGGCGGGCGGCGCGCATTTTGTCTTTTGTGAGGGCGCGATGAGGCGAGCGGACACTTCTTTGTGGCGTCGCATCCTGCAAGGAATGACAGCCTTTTCGGCGGATACGCTCATCAGTAATCTGGCCGCTGTGCTGAGTGCGGCCTTGGTCTTTCGCTACCTGGATGTGTCCGCCTATGGTCGGCTGACCCTGGCCCTTTCTTTCTACACCAGCGCCACAATTTTTCTCGATTTTGGTCTGGGCAGTGTGTGCACTGCCGAGGTCGCCCGGGCGCGGGGGGGTGGAAACCTGGGCTGGGCCAAATTCTTGCTCACCAGCTATCTGTGGCTCAATGTCATCACCGGGTGTGGCGGGCTGATGGTCTTCCTCCTTGTCGGTTACGGATGGCGCGATCCCCTGTGGACTGTGATGGGGTTTTATCTCCTGACCACGGCTTTGAACGGTGTGATCAGTGTACTCTTTCACAGTTACACGCGCTACCGTCGCCTGGCGGCCCAATCCATTATCCGTAGCCTCTCTCGCTTGCTGCTGCTGGCCCTGCTGCCGTTGTGGTGGCGTGGAGAGGCACTGTTGGGTGTGGCCTGGACCTATCCCTTGATGGACGTTATCGCCCTGCTGATGGCGGCCTGGCTGGTGCGGAGAGCTCTACGGGATTTGCGAGATGTTCGCGTGGAGGGTTATTCGCTGGCTTCTTTAGGGGTTCTCTTCCGCCAGCAAGGCATTTACGCCACGCTAAGCGTTCCGGTCAAACGCATCGCCGATCAGTTGCCGGTCTGGTTTCTGAAAGCATTGGTGGGTGATACAGGGGTGGGGATCTATGGCGCGGCTCAGAAGGGGTTCTCACTACTTTACGCCTTTTTTAGCGCTCTGGAGACAACTATATTTCCTTTGGTATCTGAACAGATAGAAGTGGATAGAGAGCGATTGCGAATCGCGCTGCGTCACATGCAAAAGTATACATTTTGGTTGGGGCTCGTTGTGGCAGTGTTAGGTGGCTTGGGAGCTCACTGGCTTATTCTTTTAGTTGAAGGACCAAAGTATCTGGCAGCGGTCCCCGTTTTTCGCCTGATGTTGTGGCAATTGGTGATCTATGCCTTCCTGCAACCCCAGAGGCCGATGTTTTATGCTCTGGGGCTACAGAAATGGCTGTTGGCTCTTTATCTTTTTAACTCGCTGACACAAGCTGTGGTGTTGCCGATGGCTATTTCTGCTATGGGTATCATAGGCACTGCCTGGGCGCTGTTATTTTATGCTGCTTTGTCTGCGGTCACCCGGATGCTGACCCTTCGAAGGCTGGATCCATGGACTTTCATTGATCCACGTAGTGTATTTGTGATTGATGGATTTGACCGGCGTCTGTGGCATACTCTGCAGGCGTGGCTGATGCGTCGGTCTAGGGATGGAGGTGTCAGCGAGTGAACGAAGAAGCTGTGACAGGTACTCCGGATCGGTTCATTATGCAAGCCGGGAGATATGCATTTCCATATCACTACATGGCAGACGTTTCTCCCGGTGGGGCTATTTCAATTTACAAACAACTTGCCTGGGGACTTGAGTATATGACCTACATGACGTGGGTACGAGACCAGATATTGCTCGTGCAGCCTCAGAGTTTACTCGACGTTGGCTGCGGGGATGGACGTTTGTGCAGTCTGTTGGGAGATTGGGCGGGGCGTTACGTTGGAGTGGACTTGTCGGAGCAGGCTATTGCCTTTGCTCAGGCTTTCAACCCAGGCCACGAGTTTGTGGTTGGCTTTGTTTCTGACATCCCTGGTACTTTTCAAGTGGTTGCCTGTATTGAGGTTCTAGAGCATGTTTCAGATCAGGACCTGGTAGACTTTGTGAAGAGCTTGCGAGAAAAGGTAGCGCCCCAGGGTAGACTGTTAGTGTCTGTGCCTACAACTGTACGACCGGTTAATCCCAAACATTATCGCCATTACACGCTGCGGTTATTGCGAGAGCATCTATCTCCTCTCTTAGACATTGTGAGTTATACATATCTATTCCGATGTGGTTGGCAAACCAGCTTGCTGAATAGGTTGCTATCGAACCGGTGGTTTATCCTCCATTGGCCGCGCCTCCGGCAATGGATTTGGAAACTGCACAGCGCCAAGTACTTCTACGCGCGGCCGGACGATGGTGCACACTTGGCTGCGTGGTTACAGTTGAGATTGTAGCTCAAAGGCTCTCTTGTATTTGTCGTATTTCATGGAGCGATCGCCCATTTTGTGCCACACCTAACGCCGCTTTGCCCTTGTTTTCTGTTCTGGCGTTACTGGTAGCGGTCGTTGTTATGCTCAGGGGATCGCGATGAGGTTGTCGCCTTTAGGGAGTGCCCCTTGAATACTGCTAGGAAGTTTCTCGTTGGGTTGTTAAACCTATTCGGTGCCTGGTCAAAAAGGCATTCTAGAAAAGGTTTGTATGAATATCTAACTTCTCAGCTAGCTTCTGTGGCTTCTGGCACGCTCTTGCTCAATGTGGGGGCCGGTGGTGAAGTTTCGTCAAGAATCCATAGCATTTTAGCTGCTGGGGGGATAGAAGTTCAACTCTTTTCCATTGACATCGCTCCTACAAGAAACCCAGATGTGGTCTGTGATGTATGTCACGTTCCCTTTCCAGAGAACAGCTTTGAAAGAGTATTTTTGATGGAAGTGCTCGAGCATGTGTACGATCCAGCACAGGCTCTTGCCGAGATTTACCGGGTCCTGAAGCCCGGTGGAGTTTTGATTTTTAGCGTTCCTTTTGTTTTTCCTTTGCATGATCGGCCGTTTGACTATTTTCGGTTTACAAAACATGGTATTGAACTATTGCTTCGTAACTATGACCAGGTGAACATTGTTGAGCGTAATAACTATGGTGAAACAATTTCAGTTTTGATGATGCGCTTGCTGATGGAGAAAAGTCACAAGGCTAAATTATTAGCAATGACGTTTATGTTATCGGGGGCGATTCCGCTTTTTGCCCTGCTCGGTCGCCTGGTTGACAGTGACGCTATCACATCAGGCTATGTCGGTTCTGCCAAAAAGCATGAATATCCAATGACGAACGGATCATAGATAGCTCTGGTAAAGGAGTATTAAGGTCGCTGGAGGAATCGCAGTTAGGTTATCTTCGTGCCGCTGCACCTTGGACAAAATTCAAAGTCTGATGAGGACCCGGTTGGGAGGGTACATGATTAAGGTCGAGATGGTTACCGAGCGCGACATCTTCGAAGAGAGCATGCGGGAGATGGCCCAACGGCATCTCGTCCTCGACTTGGGGGGGCGCCAGCGCTTTCACAAGCAGTTAGCCCCTTTCCAAGAGCTATTTACGGGTGTGCAATATTACTGTCTGGATATATTACCCTCCTCTGATTTGGATGTTGTTGGTGATCTGTTGCAACTCCCTTTTGCTACCGAGATAGCCGGAGGCGTGATATGCCACTCGGTCCTCGAGCATGTGTATGAGCCTCACACGGCTGTCAGGGAGATATATCGGGTACTGAAGCCTGGCGGGATAGCCTTTCTGTACGTGCCGTTTCTTTATCCGTACCATGGCGCTGAGGGGGAACCGGATTGCTATCGGTTCACCCGGGACGGGGTATTGTATTTATTCGAGGATTTTGCGGAGATAAAATTGCAGCCGGTGGACGGCTACGTTGGCACTCTCTTGAGATTTATGGCCGGATTCACGCGCCTGGAGAAAGTGACATTGATCCTTGAAAGACCATTGGAGTGGCTGGTGGAGAGGCTCGGCGGTCGCCAGCCTCGCAGGGGTACGCAGACCACCGGGTATAACATCTGGGTGCGGAAGTGATGGGCAGGCTTGCGCCTTTGAAAATCTGCCATATCTTCAAAATCACCGACGTCTCCGGAGTGGAGGAAGGTGTCCAGAGTCTGTGGCTGAGGTGTGGGAAAAAGGAACTTCGGACTCAGGGGGGTGTCAGTGGCGCTGCGTAAAACATCGGGGGCATCTACCAGACTGCCTGCGCATACTTGGATCGGCTAATCACCTCGTCGCTGGTGAGGATCGGAACGTTTAAGATACCTGGCTGTGGCGACGATGATACGATCGTGCAGCTCAGGGACATCATCCACCCCGACGGCGGCGAGAACAATATCGGTGTTGACTGGGACGATTTCATAGTTGATGCTTCTGGCCATGCGCTGAATCAGTTCATCGAGATTTATATCTATCCTTCTGGCTTCTGAAAGATACAGTACCTCCATCAATGTGATGGCGGAAAGATAGATATGATGTCGGCCATCATCGGCATCGCGCAGAATTTGAGCTGCCTGAGCGCCAAGGCCGGGGTGTTTGCGTAGGTGTCGGACGATGGCTACGGTATCAGCCATATACTCCATGGCCCTATACCTTGTTCAAAAGTTCGGATGTCACGCGCTGGCGCAAGGCACGCACATCTTCGTCAGTCACGTCGAAATCGAGATCCTGCCACAGTCCCCCCAGTGCCGCGACTTCGGGCGGCTGTTTGGCTAGATATTTAAATTTCAGGAAGTCGGTGGTCTCCCTCTTTTGTGTTGATGCCTTCTCTTCACCGCAGAGCACGCAGAGTTCGCAGAGATTCATAGATTTTCTCAGCGATCTCGGCGTTCTCTGCGGTGAAAAAG
>JACIWR010000063.1 GCA_014360845.1 Anaerolineae bacterium | reverse complement strand
TGTCATGGTCGAAGGGCGACAGGTGATGAAAGATTACATACCGCGAGCGGGAGATGTGGTTAAGTTAATACCTCTGATGGGAGGTGGCTGACAGAGTTTACACGGTAGTGACTCATCGCTGCTGCATCAAGGGAGATGCCGAACAGACGTGGATGTCGGGTCAAGTGGATAGGCTTCGCAAGACATTAGTCGTCCGCAGAGCGCGTATAATGGCAGTCTCCCGCCGTATACGCGCTTTTTGTTCTGGTTAGGAAAAATAACAAGCTGGAGGTAAGGATTATGGTCACTCGAATTGGAGTCCGCCGCGAGGACAAGAGTCGCTGGGAGCGGCGGGTGCCGGTGATCCCGGAGCACGCCGCCAAGCTGCAAAAGGAACACGGCATAGAGGTTTGGGTACAACCTTCGGAGATTCGCGTATTTACGGAGGAGGAGTACGTTCAGGCTGGCGCTACGGTGCAGGAGGATTTGAGTGCCTGCCCGGTGATCTTCGCCGTGAAAGAGATACCCGAAGACTTCTTTGAGCCGGGCAAGACCTACGTGTTTTTCTCGCACACGATCAAGGGGCAGCCCTACAATATGCCCATGTTGAAGAGGATGTTGGAGTTGGGCTGCACGCTCATTGATTACGAGAAAGTCACCGATGAACGCGGTCGCAGGCTGATTTTCTTCGGCAGGCACGCTGGCTGGGCGGGTATGATTGATAGCCTGTGGGCTTTGGGGCAGCGCCTGCAGTGGGAAGGCATTTCTACCCCTTTCGCTGCCTTGCGTCAAACTTACCAGTATGCGAACCTGTCCGAGGCAAAAGAGGACCTGCGGCGAGTGGGAGAGAAAATCACCGCCGAGGGTCTGCCTCAGGCCGTTGCCCCTTTGATCATTGGCATTGCCGGCTACGGGAACGTTTCGCGGGGCGTGCAGGAGATTCTGGACAGCCTGCCCGTTCTGGAGATCGAGCCTGGCGATGTGGAGGCCGTGGCCACGAGCAGTGATTTTTCGAGAAATCACATCTACAAAGTGGTGTTCAAAGAAGAGCACACGGTGGAACCCGTCTCCCCGGTGGATCGCTTTGTTCTGCGGGATTACTACGATCACCCGGAGAAGTATCGCTCGGTGTTCGAGAAGTACGTGCCGTATTTGACTGTGATCATGAACTGCATTTATTGGGAGAAGAAGTATCCGCGCCTGGTGACCAAAGCGTACCTCAAGCGCTTGTACAGCGGCGAGGAGCAGCCCCGCTTGCGGGTGATCGGCGACGTGAGTTGCGACATCGAGGGAGCTATTGAGTGCACGGTGCACTGCACTGAGCCCGATGAGCCTGTTTTCGTCTACGAACCATTGACCGGGCAGGCTATCCCAGGTTTCCAGGGACGGGGTCCCGTGGTCTTGGCGGTGGACATTCTGCCTAGCGAATTGCCCCGCGAGGCCTCGGCGGACTTCAGCCGGGTACTTCTCGATTATATTCCGGCCATCGCCAGGGCGGACTATTCGGTACCTTTTGAGGAGCTGGAACTGCCGCCGGAGATCAAACGCGCGGTCATTGCCCATCGTGGCGAACTCACGCCCAATTATCGCTATCTGGAGAAGTTCTTGTAAAGTGGCGGGTCAGCAAGTGTGCAAGTGGCAAGTTGGGGTATGCTGTCTTGCTGATGCGCTGAACTGAAATAGCAGAGAGGAGAATTACGATGAAGCACATTCTTGTACTCGGAGCGGGCCTGGTGGCCGGGCCTTTGGTCCGCTATCTTCTGGAGCAACCTGATTTTCAAGTGAAAGTAGCGAGTCGCACGCTGAGCAAGGCCGAGAAGCTGGTCGGTGACCATCCGCGCGGCGAAGCTCAGCAACTGGATGTGAACGATGAGGCGGCTCTGGAGGCGCTGATCCGCCAGGCCGATTTGGCGGTCAGTCTTTTGCCTTATGTGTATCACCCCCTGGTCGCCCGGCTGTGCGTCAAGCACGGGAAGAACATGGTGACGACTTCCTACGTCAAAGATGCGATGCGCGCCCTGGATCAGGCGGCGCGGGAGGCCGGGGTCATTCTTCTGAACGAAATCGGTGTAGACCCCGGCATTGATCACATGACGGCGATGAGGGTGATTCATCGCGTGCAGGAGGGTGGGGGCGAAATCACCAGTTTTACGTCTTATTGCGGCGGCTTGCCGGCACCGGAGGCGAACACCAATCCCCTGGGCTACAAGTTCTCCTGGAGTCCCAAGGGGGTGCTGCTGGCGGGTAAAAACCCGGCGCGCTTCTTGAAAGACGGCCAGGTAATCAACATCCCCGGCGAGGAGTTGTTTGACCACTATTGGACCGTGCCCGTCGAGATTGATGGGCAAGTGATTGACTTCGAGGGGTATCCCAACCGCGACAGTCTGCCCTACATGGAGACCTATGGCATCACCTCGGCGCGGACCATGTTCCGGGGCACTTTGCGCAACGTCGGCTGGTGCGCGACCATGAAGAAGCTTGTCGAGCTGGGCTGGCTGGACGAGGAGGTACGCGAGGGCATTGCCGGGATGACTTTCGCCCAGTTCACCGCCGGGCTCATCGGCAGCGAAGGGGATTTGCGACGGGATTTGGCCCATTATCTGCACATTGATCCCGAATCGCAGGTCATGAGCAATTTGGAGTGGTTGGGCTTGCTGAGCGACGATCCGCTGCCCTTATCCACAGGCGCTCCCATAGACATACTGACCGCGCGCATGCTGGAAAAGATGCAGTACGCGCCCGGTGAGCGGGACATGCTGATCCTGCGTCACGAGTTCATCGCCGAATACCCGGACCATCGAGAGAGAATCACCTCCACGATGATAGATTTCGGCATACCGTACGGCGATACCTCTATGTCGCGCACGGTGGGGCTGCCGGCGGCCATCGGTACGCGGCTGATTTTGGAGGGCCATATTCATCTGACCGGGGTGCAGACACCCGTTGTCCCGGAGATATATGAGCCGGTTTTGCAGGAGCTAGAGCAATTAGGGATCACTTTCAAAGAAGAAAGGGAAGAGCTCTGATGAAAACGCAGGATTACATCGCTATCGAGGACCAGTACGGCGCTCACAACTACCGCCCTCTGGATGTGGTACTCACCCGTGGGGAGGGGGTGTGGGTGTGGGACGTGGAGGGGAAGAAGTATCTGGATTGTCTGGCCGCTTACTCGGCGGTCAATCAGGGTCACTGTCACCCACGCCTGGTGAAGGTCATGATCGAGCAGGCGCGCCGTCTGACCCTTACCTCCCGCGCTTTTCGCAATGACCAGTTGCCGCTCCTGGAGAAGGAGTTGTGCGAGCTGATGGGCTATGACATGATGTTGCCCATGAACTCCGGCGCGGAGGCCGTGGAGACGGCGATCAAGATGGCGCGCAAGTGGGGGTACACGGTCAAGGGAGTGGAAGCCGATAAGGCGGAGATCATCGTTTGCGATGGCAATTTTCACGGGCGGACGGTGACCATTATTTCCTTCTCGTCGGTGGAGAAGTATCGTGATGGATTCGGCCCCTTTACGCCGGGGTTCAAACGCATTCCCTACGGCGATGCCGAGGCGCTGGCAACAGCCATCACGCCCAACACGGTCGCCTTTCTGGTCGAGCCTATCCAGGGCGAAGGGGGTGTCGTCGTCCCGCCGACGGGGTATCTGCAACGGGCGCGCGAGATTTGTAGGGCGCGAAACGTGCTTTTCATCGCCGACGAGATTCAGAGCGGGCTGGGGCGCACGGGCAAGATGCTGGCCTGTGATCATGAGGGGGTGCGCCCCGATGCGGTGATCCTGGGCAAGGCTCTCTCCGGCGGGATGTATCCGGTCTCGGCTGTGTTGGCGAGTCGGGAGGTCATGGGGGTGTTCCAACCCAGCAGCCACGGCTCCACCTACGGTGGCAATCCCCTGGGCTGCGCCGTGGCCCGGGAGGCGTTGCGAGTCATCGTGGACGAGCAATTGTGCCAGCGCGCCGCGGAGCTGGGTGACTATCTGCTGGCCGAACTGCAGAAGATTCAAAGTCCCCACGTGAATTTCTATCGCGGCAAGGGCTTGTGGGTTGGGGTCGTGCTCAAGGAGGAGGCTGGTGGGGCACGCCGTTTCTGCGAGGCCTTGATGGAGAGGGGTGTGCTGGTCAAGGGGACTCGCCACAATGTGATTCGC
The DNA here is from genome assembly GCA_014360845.1 of Anaerolineae bacterium. Taxonomy (GTDB): domain Bacteria; phylum Chloroflexota; class Anaerolineae; order JACIWR01; family JACIWR01; genus JACIWR01. The sequence goes on along the minus strand of JACIWR010000063.1, from coordinate 10,631 downwards.
CTGGCCCCGCCTCTGGTCATCACCAGGGAGGAGATTGACTGGATGCTGGAGCGCCTGCGCGAGGTGTTGATGATGGCCTGAAAGCAGTCCTTGGGCGGACAGGAAACGTGCCACGTACATTCCTGAAATGCGTGGCACGTTTTTCATTCCCCCTCATCGAACACTTTGCGGTATGCTTCGTCTACCTCTTCGTCGCTGAGGTGAGTGTAGCGCTCGGTGGTGCTGATGTTCTCGTGGCGAGCGGCGCGCTGGGCCAGGTGGATGTTCCCCGTGGCGGAGACGATGCGGGTGACGAAGTCGTGGCGGAAGGAATGCGGTGTGATGCCCTCGGCCTCTTCTGGGGAGAGGGCCAGGACAGCGTAATGTTTGACCAGCTTCTCGACGGTGCGCGGGCTGAGAGGCAACACCCGTTTCCCCGCGGCCCGGTCGTGGCGGGCGAAGAGGGGCAGGCTGCCCAACGCTTGGGGTTGAGCCCCGTCCAACGGCTGTCGGGCAGAGAGGTAGTGGCGGATGCGGGCCAGGGCCCGGCGGGAGAAGCGGACCACGGCCTGTTTGTCGCCCTTGCCGATGATCATCGCCTGGGCTCGGTTCCAGTCAATATCGCGCCGGCGCAGGGCACACAGCTCCGAGACGCGCAGTCCGGTGTCGGCCAGGGTCACCAGCACCGCCACGTCACGCAGGGCGATGAGCCGTTGATCGCCTTCGGCCAGGGCCAACTGGGCCTCTGCCTCGGCGATGATGCGGTCCACCTTCTCCGCCAGGCCCAGCGGGGGCAATCGCTGCCCCAGGCGGCGCCGTCGCTTGAGCAAAGAGTCCATGCGCGCCAGGTTGACCTCGGCCCAGCCCTCGCCAGCGACGTAGCGGTAGAATCCGGAGACGGCAGTGGTGTACAGGTGTTCGGTGGCCACGGCGTAAGTCTTCAGGTCGCGGAGAAGGTGGGGCAGCCATTCGGTGGTGAGAGCGGTCACCGGTGTGTTGGCCGCATCAATCTTTTGCAGGCGCAGAGTTTCGGCGAAGAAGTCCAATCCTCGCCGATAGGCGGCCACTGTCTTGGGATTGCGCCCAATCACGTTCTGGAGGAAATCCAGGTAGCGGTCTATGGCTTGTTTGATGGTGAGAGTGGTTTCTTGTGACATTTCAGGTTCAGGGTTTCAGGTTTAGGGTTTCGAGTTTAGGGTTAGGGCATTGCTTTCTGCAACTGTTCGATTAAGCGTTCGGTGTCCTTCGGATTGTACACCGAGACGAGGGTGATGGCCTGCACGGTGGTGCCGTCGGGTGTTTGGGCAGTGGTGACTACCCGCAGGTCGGCGGGGCGCGGGCTCGCCACCTGGGCGGTGTATTCTCCGGGCGAGTCGCTGCGTTCGCTGAAAGTTATGTCTACGCGCCACGGCTCCAGGTGGGCCGTCATCTGGGCCTCGCTGATGGGAGTGCCGTCGGCCTGCGTCAGCGTCGCCTCGAGAACGAGGGGCTGGCCCAAGGGGTAGTGAGTCAGCGTGGGCCGGACGCGCAAGACGGGCCTGGTCCCCTCCTCCCAGGCCGTAGGCGCAGCGGCCAGGGGCGTGACCAGAGGGGTCAGCAGTTCTTGCCGCAAGCGGGGGTGGGCCTCCGGCGCGGAGAAGAGCATGCCGTGCCCGAGGTTGTAGCGGTAGTTGCGCACGTTGGGGCCGGATAGCTCCGCGCTGATGGTGGGAACCGTTCCATCGCCGGATTTCGGTTGGGGCGTGAATTGGATTTGGTCCCATTGGAGTTGCCCGTTCTGGCGAGGCACGGTCAGCCGGGTGACGGTCGGCCATTCGGAGCCGATGATGCCCACCACCGGCACGCTGCTGGTCTGAGGCATTTGCTGGTAGAAGGCCTGCGCACGGTCCAGATGGGGGTGGTAGTCTGCTGGCAGCCAGGACCTCTCGGTAAAGATATCCACCGGCTGGCCGTCGCTATCGGTGAGGAAGCCGGGATAAGCGGGCAGCAGTTCGTAGAGGGAGGGGAAAGAGCGCACTACCTGCCGCGAAAGTTGTTTGAGGACAGGATCAACGCTCGGATTGCCAACGCCAAACCCATCCAACAAGAGCTGGAAGAGATAGGGGGCACCGAGATTCGGCGTGCCCATCAGGATCAGTTTCTCTACATCGCCCTGGTGACCCAATACCTCGACATAATAACGGGTGAGAGGGCCGCCCATGCTGTGAGCGAGGACGATGAACTTCGCATCCGGACCGACGACGCGCCGGGCTCGTTGGACGCAGTGCTGGAGGGCCACGACGGCGTCCTCCAGAGGTAGTCGCCAGTCGTAGGGACAGGTGAACAGGGTCTGCTCTGTCTCAAAGCCCAGGGAGGTGAGGAAGGTGATAAGCTGGTTGTACACGTCGTAATCGGGCAGGCCAGGGAGGTGGAGCACGCAGTCGAGGATTTCCAGCGGCTCGACGGTCTGGTCCTTGTCAGGCAGGTCCAGCAGGCCACGGTTGAGGATCACGCGCACCAGGTTGGTTGTATCCGGGACCCAGAGGAGGTCGTCCCAGAGGTGGCCTGGGGGGCGATGAAAGTCGGGATCGAACAGGCGGGCGATCAGGGCCCGGGCCATGATCCGTAGCATGTCAAGCCAGTTTTCGTTGGGGCGGGGATGGTGATCGAACAGTTTCGAACCCATTCCACCGGGGACAACGATGACGGGGTGAGGTACGGCAGGCATTCTCCTCCTCCTTTGTCTTCGCGTAGTGAATACATTGGTGCGCAGGTGACGGTCGGGTATTGGAACGTTTCACTGTGCCTAGAGCATACCACACCTGGCCGCCGATGTCAACTACAACCGCGCCGGTGGGTGCGCTTCAGTTTGGGGGCAGATTTGTCCCTTAACGGTGGCCCGCCGCCGTGCCCTGAGCCCGTCACGAGCGGAGTCGAGGGACGGAGACGAAGGGTAGTCGCATCCCTATAGGGCGGGTTGGGCTCGGCTGAGCCGGGCAATCAGTGAGCTACAGGGATTCTCTCATGTGACGATTCTGCTCTATCGGTCTAAGGCAGAGAGCCCTACCCGCCGCCTCGGACTACAACCGCGCCGGTGGGGCCTGTGGCCCACCCCCGTAGGTCGGGTTCTTTGTTCTCGCGGAGTTGGACTCCGCGCGGGGTGCGGGGGCCGATCCCGCAGTGCAACTGCGGGACATCGGCCTGGGGTCGGTTGCCAACCCGACCTGCGGCGGAGTTGACTCGCGGCGGATAGCGTGGTAGAATCGGGCCATGTTTCGTTCCACTCAACGGTATCCTACTCTGGCCGCTGACCTGGCCCTGGTGGTGGTCGCTTTTATCTGGGGTACGACCTTTGTCCTGGTCAAGAGCGCTTTGCAGGAGATAGGTCCCTTCACTTTCCTGGCCGCTCGTTTTTGGATAGCTTTCCTGGCCTTGGGTCTCCCTCTCCTCGGTCGTTTGTGGCGTGGCGAGCGGTCCCTGTGGCGGAACGGCGGGCTGCTGGGGGTGGTCCTTTTTGCTGCCTATGCCTTTCAGACCGCGGGCTTGCGCACCACCAGCGCCTCCAAGGCGGCATTTATCACCGGGCTCTCGGTTGTCCTCGTGCCTTTGTTGGCGGCTCTGTGGCTCCGCCAACTGCCTCGGCCCGTGGCCTGGCTGTCGGCTCTGCTGGCCACAGTGGGTCTGGCCCTGCTTTCGATGCCCCTGGGCCAGTCCCTGGTCGTGGGTGACGGGCTGGTGCTGGGCTGCGCTCTGATGTTCGCCATTCACATCCTGCTGGTGGGCCGCTACGCTTCCCGCCATGATCCGCTGGCTCTGAGCGCGGTACAGATGGGAGTGGTGGCGCTGCTCAGTGGGGCGGTGGCTCCCTGGGCGGAGTCGTTACCCGCGCGCCTCAGCCCGGTAGTGTGGGGAGCTTTGCTGTTCACGGCTTTGCTGGCCACGGTTTTAGCCCTGGTGTTGCAGATTTCCGCTCAGCGCCGGACACCTCCCCATCGGGCGGCGTTGCTGCTCACCCTGGAGCCGGTTTTCGCTGCTCTGACGGCTTACCTTTTGGGCGAAAGGCTCACTCCGCAGGGATGGGCAGGATGCGCACTGATTCTGATCGCGATGGTCATGGCCGAGGTGGTCGAGCGTAATGGCTGACGAAGGGTCGTCCGGAAAGCCGGGTTATTGCATAAGCGCCACGTCCTGCGCGAGGACGTGGCGCTCGTGTTGTATAGCTTCGCTGCCAGGCGTGGATGATGTACCCTCACGTGGCCCGGGTGTGCTCTTGCTCGATCCACTGGCGAGCTGTGCGTTGGCGGCGGCACTCGGGACAAAGCGCCCACAGGTTCTCTATTTCGGGGAACATGTCTTTGAGAAAGCCCGTTGGTTCTGGGGCGAAGTAGCGTCCGCATTCCGGGCACGAGTGTAGTTCCACTGTGGTGTGCCAGGTGTGCAGAATGCGCTCGTTGCCCCGATCCTCTATCTTGATCGCGTTGGTAGGGCAGATTTCGGCGCACGCTCCGCAGCCGATGCAGGCCTCCGATTGCACCTCGAAGGGAGTACCCACCCGGCGCTCCATGCCACGCCCGATGAAACCGATGGCCGCCGCGCCTATGGCCTCGCGGCAGACGCGCACGCACAAGCCACATAGCACGCAAAGCTCCTCGGCGCGCTCAGGAGGGGGAGTGCCGAAGCGGGACGCGGTCACTCCCTCTTGGGCCGCCAGCTCCCGTATCACCTCGGATTGTGGACAGCGGCTCAGCAGGAACTCCAGGGCCAGGCGGCGAGCGCTTACCGCTTCCGGCGAGTGGGTCTCTACCATCAGCCCCTCTTCCGCCGGATAGGCGCAGGAGGCGACAAGGCCGTGGTGAGGCGCGGTGATAGTCACCATGCACAGCCGGCATGCGCCGTAAGGGGCCAATCCCTCGTGATAGCAGAGCGTGGGCAACTCCACTCCGGCAGCGCGCACCGCCTGCAGGATGGTTGTGCCCTCGGGCACGGTCACAGGCTGTTCGTTCACGGTAAGATTTATCATTGGTGTTTACCTCGCGATCTCCGCTTATCCTCCCGCAGGCTTACGAGCCTACGGGAGGATGGTCACCTCACGATTTCGACGGCCCCTACCGGGCAGACGTCATAACAGATGCGGCAACGGGTGCATAGCTCCGGATTGATGGTGTGTGGTTGTTTCTTCTCTCCACTGATGGCGCCGGCCGGACATTCACGGCGGCACAGACCACAGCCGTTGCACAGCTCGGACAGGATGGAGAGCCGGATCAGTGCGCGGCAGACACCCGCCGGACAACGTTTCTCCTTCACATGGGCTTCGTACTCATCGCGGAAGTAGCGTAACGTGGAGAGCACGGGGTTGGGGGCCGTCTGCCCCAGCCCGCACAGCGAAGCCTTTTTGACCCACAGCGCTACCTCTTCCAGCAGTTCCAGGTCCTCGACGGAGCCTTCGCCAGCGGTGATGCGGGTGAGGATTTGGTGCATGTACTGCGTCCCCTCGCGACAGGGTGCGCACTTGCCGCACGATTCGGCCATGGTGAAACCGATGAAATAGCGGGCCACGTCCACCATGCAGGTGTCCTCGTCCATGACCACCATGCCGCCGGAACCCATGATGGAACCGGCCTGGGTCAGCGTTTCATAACTGATAGGCAGGTCGAACAGGCGGGCCGGCAGGCAGCCGCCGGAAGGGCCACCGGTCTGCACCGCTTTCACCGCTTTCCCGTTCAGTCCCCCGCCGCCAATGCCCTCGATCAAATCGCGCAGAGTGAGGCCCAGGGGCACCTCCACCAGACCGGTGTTGGCCACCTTGCCCACTAGCGAGAAAACCACCGTGCCGGCGTTCTGTTCCGTGCCGATGCTGGCGTACCAGTCGGCTCCGCGGGTGATGATAACGGGCACCGTCGCCAGAGTCTTGACGTTGTTGATGACGGTGGGTTTGCCCCACAGTCCGCTGACGGCCGGGAAAGGCGGTTTGGGTCGGGGCTCGCCCAATCCGCCCTCGATGGACGAGATGAGGGCCGTCTCTTCGCCGCAGACGAAAGCACCCGCCCCGCGCACGATGGTGATGTTGAAATCGAAGCCGGAGCCGAGGATGTTCTCCCCCAGCAGCCCCAACTCCTCGGCGCGGGCCACGGCCTGGGTGACGCGCTCGACGGCCAGCGGGTACTCGTCGCGCACGTAGATGTATCCCTGGTGGGCGCCGATGGCGTACCCAGCGATGATCAGCCCCTCGATGACGCTGTGGGGATCGCTCTCCAACACGGTGCGGTCCATGTAGGCGCCCGGGTCGCCCTCGTCGCCATTGCAGATGACGTACTTGGGCTGGATGGGCACAGCCTGGCAGATTTGCCACTTGCGCCCGGTGGGGAATCCGGCCCCGCCTCGCCCGCGCAGCCCGGCGCGCAGTACCTCGTCTATCACCTGTTCCGGGGTGAGGTCCAGCAAAGCGTGGGCCAGGGCCTCATAGCCTCCTTGCGCGACGTATTCTGCGACGCTGGCAGGGTCAATGAGGCCGCAGTGGCGCAGCACGATCTTGTGTTGGCGGGAGTAGAAGGGCAGATCGTTGAGGCGGGGTAAACCTCCCGCAGGTTTGGAGCCTGCGGGAGGTTTCTCTTCTGGAATGATGGCCAGCGCGCCTTCGGTCGGTAGTTCACCCTCGGCCAGGGCGGCGATCAGCTCGCGGGCGCGGTCGGCGGTCACGCGGGCGTAGAGGACGGGGTCTCGGCCTGGCCGCCGCACTTCGACCAGCGGCTCTTGCTGACAGTAACCCAGGCAACCGGTGGCGACGAGCATGAGGTCCAGGTCTCGCCTCGCTGCCTCGTCGCGCAGGGCATCGTACACGGCGGCGGCTCCCGTGGCCAGACCGCAGGTAGCCATCCCCACACTGATCTTCAGTCGGGAAGGATAAAGAGTAGATAGACCCTCGGCGCGCAACGTCTCTAAATCGGAACGGCTACGTACCTTCATCGCTCATGCCTCCTGCTTCTGTTTGGTACCTCCTCAGAAGGCGGGGAAGGATGTCAGCTTTGAGCCGTCCGTAGGTATCGCCGTCCACTCGCATCACCGGTGACATGCTGCACGAGCCAACGCAGTGCACTGTCTCCACGGTGAAGGTGCCATCGTCTGTGGTCTCCCCTGGCCTCACTCCCAGAGTGGACTCCAACTTCTCCAGCAATTTTTCGCCGCCGCGGATGTAGCAGGCTGTGCCCAGGCAGACGTGGATGGTGTGACGGCCTCGGGGCTGAAAACTGAAGGCGGCGTAGAAAGTAGCCGCGCTGTATACCTGGCTCAGGGGCACGCCCAGCTCTTCGGCTGCGCGGCGCAGTTCCTCTTCGGGCAGATAGCCGTGTTCGGCGTTGATAGCGTGTAACCTGGTCAGCAGCGCGCCCCCGGCCGGGGGTGGTGGTTGAGGAATAAGTGGCATGGTCACCTCCGGTGCGTGAAACGTGAAAAGTCAAACGTGGAAGGTGATGCGTGAAACGTGACCATCACGCATCACGTTTCACGCATCACGCATCACGCATCACGCTAAATCCCCAAGGCCGCCCGTTTCTCGGCGATGTGGTTCACGATGAGTTGCGCTGCCTTGAAGGGATCAGGTTCGACGGCGAACTTAGCGCCCACGACGCCCTCGGCGCCATCGGTCAGCAGCTTGGTCACCTCGGGGCCACCCAACACCGGGGGCACGGTGCCCAGGACGGTGAAAATGCCCGAGGAGACCACGTAAGCGCCGATGCTGACCGCCTTCTCGCTCATCCACTCCGGCGCCGCCCCGGCCACCGGCAGGTCGCTGATGTCCACTCCCAGGGCGTTGGCGATGGCCGCGCAGGCCACCAGGATGCGGCTGATGTCCACGCAGGAGCCCATGTGCAACACCGGCGGGATGCCCAGGGCCTTGCACACGCCCTTCAGCCCCTCGCCGGCCAGGTCCGCTGCTTCTGGCAGGAGCAACCCGGCCTTGGCGGCGGCGATGGCGTTGCAGCCAGTGGTCACCACCAGCACATCTTGCTTGATCAACTCCTTGAGCATGTGGATGTGGCCGTAATCGTGCTGAATCTTGGGGTTGTTGCAGCCCACCACCCCGGCGATGCCTTTGATCGCGCCGCTCTTGACGGCCTCCAGCAGCGGATCCAGGGTACCGCCCAGCGCGCTGACGATGGCCTCCACGCTGAAACCGACCATGCACTCGCTCTTTTCTTTGGGGATGCGTACCTGGCCGGGCTTGCGGAAGCGGTAATTCTCCACGGCGGTGCGCACGATTTCTTTGGCGATTTCGTAGGCCCGTTCTTCGTGAAACTCGATATGGGTCGCGCCGGGGAACTTGGCCTTGGGTGAGGTGGAGATGAGCTTGGTGTGGAAGCAGCCCGCCACGGTTCCCAGGGCCGGGAAGACGCATTGCACATCCACCACCATCGCCTCGACTGCGCCGGTGGTGATGGCCAACTCCTGTTGCAAGAAGTTGCCCGCCGGGGGAATGCCGTGGCGCATGAGTACCTCGTTGCCGGTGCAGCAAATGCCGGCCACGTTGATGCCCTTAGCTCCGTATTTCTCGGCCAGGGCCAGCATCTCGGGGTCTTGTGCGGCGGCGACAATCATCTCCGAGAGGGTGGGTTCATGGCCGTGGACGATGATGTTCACCTGGTCTTCCTTGAGCACGCCCAGGTTGGCCTCTGATTTGATGGGCTTGGGCGTGCCAAATAGCACGTCAGAAAGTTCGGTAGCGATCATGGAGCCACCCCAACCGTCGGCGATGGATGCTTTGAGCCCCTGGAGAATCAGGTTGACGGGGTCGTTGTCCACGCCGATGTGAGTGCGGTGCATAATCTCCACGATCTCGCGATCAATGCCGCGTGGGTCAATGCCCAGCGATTGCCACAGGGCGAGACGTTTCTGCGGCGCGCGGCGGGTGAACTGGATGGGGCCTTCCTGCTTGCCGAACTCGGCGTAGACGGCGCGAGCCAGGTCCAGAGCGATTTCCTCTTTGCTGCGTCCCTCGGTCTCGATACCGTACTCTGCGGCCAGGGCTTTGAGCTTGGCTTCGTCCTTGATTTCGTAGCCACCGCCCTTGCCCTCAGCGGTGAGCAACAGGGTGTGGGCGATGTCCCGTCCGTGGTCAGAGTGGGCCGCAGCGCCGGCGGCGATCATGCGCAGCAAATTGCGAGCGACGATGATGTCCGCCGTGGCTCCGCAGATGCCCTTCTTGGGGCCTTCTTCCTCGAAGGGGCTAATGCGGCAGGGGCCCATGTTACAATTGCGGCAGCAAACTCCCAGCTCACCGAAGCCGCATTGGGGTAACATGGCTTCATAGCGGTCCCAGGCCGTTTCGATGCCCAGCTCCTCGGCCCGGGCCAGCATCTCCAGTGCAGCAGGGTCAATGCTCCTGCTCTGAATCTTCTCACTGTATGCCATGGGAAATCACCTCCTCATGATTTCGGGCTTATTGACTGCTGGTTAATTGCTTCTGGCTTTCCAGTGCGTCCAGAAATTGCCGGGCTGCGGCCTGAGTGGCTTGACGGATGACTTCGGTGGGATACTTCAGGCTGAGAGCCTTGGTGGGGCAGGCTTCCACGCAGGCCGGGCCGCCGGGCCGATCCACGCACAGGTCGCATTTGAAGGCGGCTCTCTTCTCGCGACCGGCCACCTCGGTGGTAGCCACGTGGATAGCGCCAAAGGGGCAGACCATAGTGCACAGCCGGCAGGCGATGCACAGCCGCTGATCCACCGCTGTGTAGGTCTCGGTGCGGTAAGTGGCTCCCGTGGGGCAGACCCGCACACAAGGCGCGTCTTCGCACTGGCGGCACTGAGTGGAGATCTTCACGCTGTCCACCTGGACCACGCGGTTGCGGCGGTGTAGCTTCTCGCCGGCCAGGACGGCACCGATGATGTTGCCTGCCGTGGTGTGGGCCGCCGCGCAAGCCAGCTCGCAGGTGTGACAGCCCACACATCGCTCCGGGTTCACGAGGATGAACGGACCTTCCAGTTGGTTCATGCGCTTTCACCTCCTTCCTGGATGCTTTTTAACACTTATGCTGTTGGATGGATCGTATGGGCGGGGATGAGGAGTGCAGTGGAGTAGATGAACAGGACGCTTGTTGGGCTACTTCAGCCCGAATTCAAGATAAAGGCCAGCGATGTGGGGTGGAGAGAGGTGGTGATAAATCGCGCACGTCAAGCGGAGTCCCACACCGTGCCAAGGTGGGGCCGAATGGGGATTTTGATTTAGATGTCATTGGCTCTTGGGTGGGTAGGATGGGGTTAGTGAGCGTGGGGCGGAGACTCTGCTCCTGCGCTTTGTTCTGGCGGGTTATCTCTGGGAGACATTGGAGATATTGGCCCACAAGCTTCTTCATCGTAGCCTATCTCTGAAATGGGTGCCGGCTGGCACGTAAGCGTTGACCCGCCGGGGAGGCGGGGAACATGAGCATTGGCTATGCTTTGACCATGGACATTATACCGCACAACTTTTTGTAAGTCAATTGCGAACTCCCGATCTGGTGCGCATCAGATTCGGGGCAGGTTTGTCCGCCTGGGTAGCATCACCGTAGGGCGGGTTGGGCTCGGCTGAGCCGGCCCAGTAGGGAAGCGCAGAGGCCCTTGCGAGCGACGGGCCAGGTCTATCGAGCGAGAAAAGAGAGCCCTACCCGCCGCCCCACCGTAGGGCGGGTTGGGCACGGCTG
>JACIWR010000062.1 GCA_014360845.1 Anaerolineae bacterium | reverse complement strand
TGAATCGGGCAGCATACTGTCAACGAATGGTGGAACGAATAAGCGAATGACCATCATCGCGGTCTATTCGTTTATTCGTTGAATATTCGTTGACAGAGAACTTGCCCGAGCCAAGCAACGCATAACAAATAATGTGGTAGGGGCGACCCCTTGCGGTCGCCCCGGCGGGCCGATTTGCCCGCTGGATCCGGCCACAAGGCGTAGCTATTTTCTCTTGAGAGCTTTTCGGGGCTTCAAAAGTGTAAACCTATTTCCTCCAGAAAATGAACCATCCCTTCTCCGAGTTGGGTAGAAGCCCAATCGCATTGGGCGGAGGCCTGGAAAGTGGCCTACCATCCTGATTTTGACGGCCAACGCGGTTGGCTTGCTACCCACGCATTTGTGGTCTTTGAAACGGCAATTGGTATTATCCAAAGCGGCCGGTGATATAGTCATCGGTGCGCTGATCTCGCGGGTTGGTGAAGATTTCCTTGCCGGGCCGATATTCGACCAGCTCACCCATGAGGAAGAACCCGGCCCAGTCGGCCACGCGCGCGGCCTGCTGGATGCTATGGGGCACGATGATGATGGTGTAATCGCGCTTCAACTCGTGCAGCGACGCCTCCACCTTGGCCGTCGAGATGGGGTCCAGGCCGGAGGTCGGTTCGTCCAGCAGCAGGACCTCGGGCTCCAGGGCCAGGCTGCGGGCGATGCACAAGCGTTGCTGCTGGCCCCCGGATAGGGCGCGGGCCGAATCATCGAGGCGGTCTTTCACCTCATCCCACAGTGCTGCCTGTTGGAGACTGCGCACCAGGATTTCGTCCAAACGGGCCCGGTCGCGGATGCCGGCCAATTTGGGTCCGTAGAGCACATTCTCGCGCACCGTGCCGGGCAAGGGCAAAGGCAGGGCGAAAACCATCCCCACCCGTCGCCGCAAGTGGGTGACGTCCACACCGGGGGCGTAGATGTCCTGTCCATCCAACAGAATGCGCCCGGTCATCTGCGTACCCTCCACCAAATCGTTCAGGCGATTGATGAGCCGCAGCAAAGTCGTCTTGCCGCCCCCCGCCGGACCGAAGAAGACTGTAATCGCTTTGGACGGCACGTCGAGGCTCACATCGCGCAGAGCCGGCTTGCCGTCGTAAGAGTAACTCACGTTCTCGATGCGAATTTTGGGTTCACCTTGATTCTGCGGCATAGGTCTTCACGCCTTCACGTTTCACGCCTTCACGCCTCACCACTCCCTCCGCCGTCGGTAGTAGCTGCGGATCATCGTGGCCATGATGTTCATCGAAAGCACCAGAGTCAAAAGCACCAGCGCCGTACCGTACTGAATCTGCAAGGGCATGCCCGGCACCTGAGTGCTGATGACGTAGAGGTGGTAGGGCAGAGCCATCGTTTGATCGAAGAGAGAGTGGGGCAGGCGCGGCAAGAAGAAAGCGGCCACGGTGAAAAGAATAGGAGCCGTCTCGCCGGCAGCCCGCAACAGTCCCAGAATGATGCCGGTGATGATGCCCGGCAGCGCCTGGGGTAGCACAATATTGCGGATGCCCTGCCAGCGAGTACCGCCCAGGCTGGCGCTCACCGTGCGGAACTCGGTCGGCACGGCGCGCAAGGCCTCCTCCGCCGCGCTGATGATGATGGGCAGGGTCATAATGGCCAGCGTCAGAGAGCCGGCCAGAATAGACGTGCCGAACCCCAGAAACAGGACGAACAGGCCCAGACCGAAGAGGCCATACACCACCGAGGGAATGCCCGCCAGGTTGATAATAGCCAGGCGGATAGCGCGGGTGAGCCACGTATCGCGGGCGTACTCGGCCAGGTAGATGGCCCCGCCTACTCCGATGGGGATGGCCACCAACGCCGTGCCTACCGTCAGCAGCAGAGTGCCGACAATGGCGGGGAAAATGCCCCCCGCTTTCATCCCATCGCGGGGCATGGCCGAGATAAACTCCCAGCTAATGGCTCCTATGCCGCGCACTACAATAGTGACGACGACGAAAAGGATGGGCACCACCACGATCAACGTCGCCAGAGTCAGCAAGGCGAAGCCAATACGCTGCGTCAGATAGCGATTCATCAGCGCAATCCTCCCCGCCGCCTTCTCTTAAAAATCGTCGTAGCGGCCACCAGATTGATAATAAACGTCATCACGAAGAGGATGATGCCGATGCCGAAAAGGGCGTGATAGTGCACGCTGCCCTGAGCCACCTCCCCCATCTCGGCGGCCACGGTGGCCGTCATCGTGCGTACCGGACGGAAGAGCGAGTCCAGGGTAAGGGGCATCCGCGCCGCGTTGCCCGTCACCATCATCACCGCCATCGTCTCACCAATGGCCCGGCCCATGCCTAACATAACCGCCATCACGATTCCAGAGCGGGCAGCCGGCACCACTACCCGCCAGATCGTCTGCCACTGGGTAGCTCCCATGGCCAGAGCGGCATCGCGGTAGCCCTTCGGCACAGCATCCAGGGCGTCCTCGGCCACGCTGATGATGGTCGGCAGGGACATGTATGCCAGGATCACCGCGCCGGTGAAAGCCGTCAACCCCGTCGGTGCTCCCAAGACCTCCCGGATGAGGGGCGCGATCATGGTCATGCCAAAGAAGCCCAGCACTACCGAAGGAATACCGGCCAGGACCTCGATCATGGGTTTGAGAATCTCCCGCGCCCAGTTGGGAGCCACCTCGCGCACGAAGACGGCCGTCGCCACCCCCAAGGGCAGCGCGATCAGAATTGCCGTGACCGTGACCAGTAACGAACCCAGAATCAGGGGCAAAGTGCCGAAGAGGTCAAAAGTAGGATACCAGCGGGTACCAAACAAATCCCGCAGCGGGACCTCGAAGAATACGGGCACGCCCTCCCGCAACAGAAAAAGAAAGATGAGGAGCACAAAACCGATGCTGGAAAAGCCCAACACTCGAATGAGGGCCTCAATGGCGAATTCGGTAAAGCGGAAATGTCCTGGCCGGCTCATGGCCAGCGACTTGGTCGCGCGGTCGGGAAGCCTGCTTTCCGCCATATCACCTCACTCCTCTGCCGCCAGGGGCACAAAACCTAATTCCGAGACCAACCCCTGGCCCTCGCTCAAAATCCAGTCCAGATAAGCCTTCACCACGCCCACCGGCTCACCGGCGGTGTACATGTACAGGGGTCGGGAGATGGGATAGGACCCGTCGTTGACTGTGTCAATAGAGGGCAACACATAGGGAGCACTGGCGTCGCGGGCCACGGCTATCACCTTCTGATCGTCCGTCACATAGCCCAGGCCGTCGTAGCCGATGGCGTTGGGGTTCTGCCGCACCTCGGCGCTGATGCCTTCTGAGGAGGGCATCAACAACGTGTCGGGCGAGAAGAGCAAATCGCTCTCTTTGTCGCCGAGGCGGATAACGTTTTCCAGAAAGTAGACGTATGTACCGGAGTTGGATTCGCGGGAGAGGAGAACGATGGGGCGGTTTTCGCCACCAACCTGACTCCAGTTGGTGATTTTTCCGGTGTAGATGTCGGAGATTTGCTGGAGGGTGAGTTTATCCACCGGATTGGAGGGGTGCACGACGACGGCGATAGCATCGCGGGCGACCACGAACTCGACCGGGGTGATGCCGTTGGCCTCGGCAGCGGCGATCTCCTCAGGCTTCATCGCCCGCGAAGCGTTGGCGATGTCCACCGTGCCGTTGATCATGGCGGCAATGCCGGTGCCCGAACCCCCTCCGGTGACGGAGATGCGTACTTCGGGATGCAGGGCCATGTATGCCTCAGCCCAGGCCAGGGCCAGGTTGACCAGGGTATCGGACCCTTTGTTCTCTATGGTCTGCGCAGGATTGGGCCCTTCGCCCGCGGCGGGCGTCTGGGGCGCACCACATCCCGTCAGCAGCCAGAGGGGGGCGAGGAGCAGCATCCCGACGAACAGACAACGCAGGCATTTCGAGCCGGAGAGAAAACGAAGCAATTGACAGGGCATCTGTGTGCCACTCAATGGTCCACCTCGCTTATTCGCGGTGCGAAACCGCAGCAGCGGACGATACTACGTCCCCTGGAAACCAGCGCGTGCTCGGCGTCTCGGCGATGATGAAAACGGGCAGCCATTGGGCCCGTCCTGTAAAATCTGCAAAAGCATTGGGAATGGTTCAGGATAGGTTGACACCTGATCATGCAGCATTGTCAACGAATAGTGGAGCGAATAAACAAATGACCGTGACCGCCCATCCATTCATTTATTCGTTGCACATTCGTTGACAAAGTGGAACCTATTCCCTCCAGAAAATGAACCATCCCAGGTACTGGTTATTATAACACATCCTGCGTTTCTGGCAAAAGAATAGCGCTTCCCGTTCTCGCGGAGTTGTACTCCGCGAGCGGAGGACCTGTAGGGCGGGTTGGGCTCGGCTGAGCCGGGCAATCGGGTGAGCTGTAAGATTCTTTCATGGTTACTACTCAGGCTAGCAGGCGCACTGTCCTCCCCAGGCTTGTAGCCCCCGTCCCGGGGGCGTCTCGGCTGAGAAAACCGCGCAAAAGACAGCGTCTTGCCGCATGGAACGTCCCCGGGACGGGGACTTGGAGCATGGGCTGAGTAGTCACCTTTCTGTGAAAATCTGTGTGTTTCTGTGACGGAATTGAATCGTCCCCGGTTAAGTGGGGCGCTACCGTGAATCAGAATATAACCCAAAATGGAGAGGAGGTGAGACAAACGCATGGTAAGAATTCGATTGCGGCGTGTGGGCGCTAAGAAACAGCCTAGCTATCGGATAGTGGTGGCCGATTCCCGTTCTCCCCGCGATGGTCGTTTTATCGAAAACATCGGCTTCTACAATCCTCGTACGGAGCCACCTACCGTTGAGATAAACGAGGAGCGAGCCCTGTACTGGCTTTCGCAAGGCGCACAGCCCAGCGATGCGGTCGCTCGCCTGTTGGAAAAACAGGGGATCTTCGCTAAACTGGCCCAGATGAAGGCGGGCGAGAGCCAGGAGACCGAAGCGACTGAGCCGGATGCTATGGCTGCATGAAAAGGAGGTGCACTCAGAGAATGGTCCACACGTAAGCCGCCGGCGTTGACGGCCAATGGAAGTCAAGTAGTTGTACGTGCTGGGCGCAGCGCGTGAGCTCCGGCTGGGAGTTCGCGTGTCAGGCGCTGAGGACATCGGGGGGTGTCCTCCTACGTGTCGTTCTCCCCCTCCTGCCCGTGGGGGCAGCGCTTCTATCAGGAAAGGAGTACAACCGTGAAGGAGCTCATCGAATACATCGCCAAGTCTATAGTGGATGATCCCTCGCAGGTGCAAGTCACCGAAATCGAAGGATCCAACTCCATCATCTTCGAGTTACGCGTAGCTCCAGAAGATATGGGGCGGGTTATAGGCAAAGGAGGGCGTGTGGCCAACGCGATGCGCACCTTGCTGCGGGTGACCGCGGCCAAGCAGGGCAAGCGGGCGACGTTGGAGATCGTTTAGATGCAGCGCATTGCGGACCAATTGCGACCGCGCAAAAGCCAGGGCTCAGGGGCAAAGAGTTCTTCCTCTGAGCCCTCTTCATCTCCCCCTTCCCGGCCAGAGCCACCCCGTTATCTGGCCATTGGCAAGGTCTTACGCCCCTGGGGTGTGCGGGGCGAGGTCAAGGTCGAGATTCTGACCGATTGGCCGGAGCGGTTTGCCTTGCTGGAGTACGTTTATCTGGGTGATGAAGCGGTGCGCTATCATCTGGAGAGATTTCGCCTGCATCGGGGCTTCGCTCTGCTCAAGTTGGAGGGCTGCGATACTCGCTCTGCGGCGGAAGCTCTGCGCGATCAACTGGTGCAGATCGCGCGCGAAGAAGCCATGCCTCTGGAAGAGGATGAGTACTACGTGTATCAGATTGAGGGCCTGGAGGTGTGGACCGACGAGGGCGAGATGCTGGGCCGCGTGGTGGAAGTGTTGTTTACCGGCGCTAATGAGGTATACGTGGTGCACGGACCGCGCGGTGAAGTGCTTATCCCGGCCATCGCCGATGTGGTTCTGCAGGTGGACCTAGCGGGGGGGCGCTTGGTCGTGCACCTTATAGATGGGCTGATCTGAGGTGCGACGCACTGCTTAGGCCCAGTGCGTCGCACCTTTTTAGCGCAACAATTGCCTGGCGATGACCAGGCGTTGTATCTCGCTGGTGCCCTCGCCGATGGCGCACAGGCGCTGGTCGCGATACATGCGCTCGACCTCGTATTCCTTCGTGTAGCCGTAGCCGCCGTGAATCTGTATCGCCTTGTAGCACACCCGCTCCGCCATCTCGGAGGTGAAGAGCTTGGCCATGGCCGCTTCTTTGGTGAAAGGCAGCCCCCGGTCTTTGAGCCAGGCGGCGCGGTAGACCAGCAGGCGGGCGGCATCTAGCTCGGTGGCCATGTCGGCCAGCATCCATTGGATAGCCTGGAAGTTGCAGATGGGCTGGCCGAACTGCACCCGTTCCTTGGAGTAGGCCAGTGCCCGCTCGAAAGCTCCCTGGGCCAGGCCCAGAGCCATGGCCGCGATGGCAATCCGTCCCCCGTCGAGGGTGACCAGGAACTGTTTGAAGCCCTCGTTCTCTCGCCCCAACAGGTTCTCCGCCGGGATGCGGCAATCCTCGAAGAACAGCTCTGAGGTGATAGAGCCTTTGAGCCCCATTTTCTCCTCGTCGCGCCCGGGGCGAAAGCCAGGAGTGCCCTTCTCAATTATGAAGCTGGAGATGCCCCGCGTGCCCCGCCCCGGATCGGTCACGGCAGTGATGATGACCACGTCGGCGATGGAGCCGTTGGTGATGAAGCACTTTTGGCCGTTGATGACCCACTGGTCGCCCTCGCGCACGGCGCGGGTCTTGGTGGCCCCGGCATCGGAGCCGGCCCCCGGCTCGGTCAGTCCGAAAGCGCCGATCCACTCCCCGCTGCACAGTTTGGGCAGGTATTCCTGCTTCTGGGCCTCGGTGCCGAAGAGGTAGATGGGCTCGCAGCACAGGGAGGTATGGGCGTCCAGGGTGATGGCCGTGGAGCCGCAGACGCGGGCGATTTCCTCCATGACGAGGGCCAGGCTGACGTTATCGGCCCCGGCCCCGCCGTATTCCTCCGGAAAAGGCAGGCCCAGGAAGCCCAGGGCGGCCATCTTGCGGATGATCTCCCAGGGGAATTTGCCCTCGGCGTCGGTCTCTTGGGCGATGGGGGCGATTTCCTTCTCGGCGAAATCGTGCGCCATCTTGCGGATCATCTGTTGTTCTTCGGTGAGTTCGAAGTCCATTGGTGCTCTCCCTTCTCAGGTGGCAGTCAGGTGCCAGTCACCTCCGAGGTGACTGGCACCTGATGACCTAGCGCCCCTTGATCACCATGCCGCTGGGGTCAATCTCGCGCAGGAGGCGCTGTTCCTCCGGCGTGGGGGGCGTGCTCTCCGGCACTTCGGCGGGGGCGATCTCGAACTCGCTGTTGGCCTGGATTTCTTCGATGGTGACCCCCGGATGGCGGCTGATGAGCTTGAGGCGTTTGGTTGTCTCGTCGAAGCCGTACACGCCCAACTGGGTGATGACCCGGTAAGGGCCTGTGCCCTCGGGCAGGCCGGCTGCCTCGCGCGCGCCGGGGCCGGTGAGATAACCGGGGGTGGTGATGAAGGGCAGCTTGTTCACGAAGCGGCGCTTGTCCTGGCGCATCATGATGATCGTGCGCCAGCAAAGGGAGCCGATGTCATTGGCCCCGCCGCTGCCGGGCAGGCGTACTTGAGGGCGCTCCCAGTCGCCGATGACGGTGGTGTTGATGTTGCCGTAGGGGTCAATAGCCGCCGCCCCCAGGAAGCCGTAATCAATGTACCCGTTCTGCAGCGTGCTCATCACATCATGCATGGAGGAAGCGGCCACGGCGCGGTGGAAAGTGCGCGAATCGCCTACCGAGATGGGCAGCACCGGCACTTGCGGGCCGACACCCCCCGCCTCGAAGACGATGAGCAGGTTAGGAGCGTGGGTGCGCTGGGCGAGCATGGAGGCGATCATCGGCAGGCCGGTGCCCACGAAGATGGATTTGCCGTCTTCCAGGATGTGCGCGGCCACGCAGGCCAGCAATTCTGTCGGCGTGTAAGTTGCCATCTCAGCCATCACTCTCCTCCTTGCGCAGGCATCGGGGCGCGGAGTTGCTCTACTCGTTTGAGGTAGCTCAGCTTGCGCACACCGCCCACCAGTTCCAGATATTCCTCGAAATCCTTCACCCCGAAGACGTACTTGTCAAAGTAAGCTTGCGTCCCCTCCTCCGTTTTGGAGACGGTGAGCCACTCGCGGATGTGCTCTTCATCGAAGAAGTAGAGATAGGGCATCTGCGTGGGATGCGCGCCGTAGGGCACCTCGCACACGGCGTCCACCAGAAAGAAGGGGATCACCGTGCGGTCGGGTTCGCGGCGGATGACTTCCTCGTCCACGATTTCCTCGGTGGTGATGAGCAGTCGCCGCGCGGCCCGCGCCAGCTCGAAGTCCTCCACCAGGATGCCGTCAATCTGCGCGTTGCCGTACTTGTCGCAGCGGGGCACGTGGAACATGGCCACATCAGGGTAGGCGGCGGGCAGCAGACAGATGGGCTTGCCACTCCAGGGGTCGCGCACGATCTTGGCCGAGCTCTTCTCGAAGGTGTCGGTGCCCAGCAGGTTGCGCGCGGGGATGAAGGGCAGGCCCATGGCTGCCGCCAGGAAGCGCCACTGGTAGCCGGCGTTGCTGATCTCGGCCACCACCTTGCATTTCCCGCTTTCCACTGCCCGTCGTCCGGCGGGGGAAAGGCCGCGCAATTCGTGTCCGAAGGCATAGGCCACTTCTACCCGGTTCACGCACCCGGCGCCGATGAGGATGTCAATATCGTGCACGGCTGTCTTGCCGGCCATGATCAGGTTGCGTTTGCGTTGGCGGATGATCTCGTAGATGAGGGCCATGGGGATGCGGATGTGGCCAAATCCGCCACAGGCGATGAAGTCCCCGTCGTGGACGAACTTTTCCACCGCTTCGGCCACCGTCATCGTTTTGTCCTTCAGTTCGCGGGATTTGTTCTCCCGCACCCATCGGCGGTGCTCGTCGGGGTCGTGCCAGCCGATGAGTTCGCCTTGACCTTCGCGTAGGATTTCCATAGGCTTACTCCTTACGTGACAGTCACCTCGAAGGTGACTGTCACGTGAATGCTTACTCCGCCGGATAGAAGTACACATCGGTGGGCTTGAATTTACTCCAGCGGCGGAAGCGGCCTTTGAGTTTCATCCCAATCCACTTTTCACTGGCCTCGGCCGGGTCCAGGCCGACGATGCGGGCCAGGAACAGAGTATTAACGCCCTCGAACTCGATCAGGCCCAGGACATAGGGGCATTCGGGCAGGAACTCCTCGCTGCCGAAGTGGCACACGGTGAAGGCGTGCAGCCGTCCTTCGCAAGGAATCTCCACCCATTCGGTTTCCTTGCCGGTATACATGTCGTGGCCGCGAGGTGTGCCGTAAGTGTAGCCTGTATCCGGTTCGCGGGTGACGAGGAAGCGCCTATTGGCCAAACCGGCGAAGAAGGGTGAATCCTGACCATAGGAATGGATGTACTCTATGGAGTAGGGTTGTTTGATGATGATAGGGGCCATCTCTTTCAAGCTGGATAGGTCGTCGCCTGTGGGGAAGGGGACATTGAAGAGTATAGAGCCTTCCAGCGTTTCCTCGATTTTAGTGGGGAATTTCTTTTCGGCCATAATTATTCCTCCTTCTCCAGGATACTAACCGTGACGTAAGTACCCGTGCCGGCATGTGAGTGAATCGCGCCACGCTTGGCATGGGGCACCTGCAGTTCCGGGGCGCCGAAGTGTTTTGCAATGGTGCCTTGTAGCTGCCAGATGGCGAAAACGGCCTGCATCAATCCCGTTGCGCCAACGGGATGGCCGCAAGCGATGAGACCGCCGGAGGGGTTCACCGGGCAGACTGGTTGCTCCGGCAAATCGAGGCCGTAGTCAATGCCGGGCATGAACGCCTTCCCACTGGCGGCGAAAGGACCTCCCTCACCATAGCGACAGAGCCCCATATCCTCGTAGGTTTGTATTTCGCTGGAGGTATAAGCATCGTGCAGTTCGACGAAGTCAATCTCGGTCAGCGGGTCGTAGATGCCTGCATTTTTGTAAGCTTCTTTGGAGGCCATGCGCCCGGCGCGGAAAGAGTGTACGCCAGGATAGCGGAAGCCACGATCCCACAGGTCTTTGTAATATTGACGTGTCTCAGGGGTGTCTTCGTGAGGTAGGAGATTGCGTTTCAGGAAGTCATCGTAGGATTGATGGGGCCGGTCGGCCATGCGCATGGCGTCGGTGCCCCGTCCGATGCCGGAGACTTTGATCCGGGGGATGCGTTTACCGCTGGCCTTCTCCAGTTTGGTCAGGCCCTCTTCGCTGCACAGGATGGTGCACGCCGCGCCGTCACTCATGACGCAGATGTCCAGCCGGGTCAGCGGCCAGGCAACCATGGGGGCTGCGCGCACATCGGCGATGCTCAGCTTTTGGCGTTTTTGGGCGTATGGGTTGTAATAAGCGTTCATGTGGTTCTTGACCGACACGTGAGCCATCTGTTCGACGGTAGTACCGAACTCTTTCATGTGGCGGGTGACCATCATGGCATAATAGCCGGAGTAAAACCCTCCCACAGGGTAATCGAAACTCACGTCGGAAGCCAGAGCGATAAACTCGTTACCCTTCCAAGTCTGCACGTGGCTCATCGTCTCGAAGCCATAGCACAGGCAGATGTCCATGTAGCCCGAAGCGACAGCTTTCCAACCCTCTTGGAAGCAGATGCCACCGGTCGCCCCTCCACCCTCCACCCGATGGGATGGTTTGGGGCACAGGCCCAGGTAATCTTGAACCATGATGGCCGCCATCAGTTGGCGGGTGAAATGGTCGGAAAAATAAGAGGCCACGGTGCCATCAACGAGTTCCCTAAACTGGGGATGTTCTAGTCCCAGGTCAGCAATGGCGTAATCGTAGGCCTCTTTCACAAGTGCCGGGAAAGTCTTATCTGGGCGGGATTTGGCGAATTTGCTTACCCCTCCCGATACGGCGTATACTGTTCGCATAAAGTCGCCTCCTTGTCTAGAATCGTCCTTGATAACCCGACAGAAGAACCGCGACAGCGCTACTCGTGGATTAGCATCACCTCCTCACCTTCTCCAGAGCTACCACGATCCTGTGTAACCAGGACGGCATGCCGATGGGCAGTTTCCCGAATCGCGATTGGATGAGTTCCACCAGAACTCCGCCAATGGCCACCGTATCCAGGTAAGCGTAGTCAATGGTGAGCCCCAAATGTTTGATAGTGCCCTGTTGCAGAATTTCGATGCCCCTTTGCCGGCAGACTGTAAGCCGCTTTTCCAGATTGGGGACGAAGAAGCCCAGGTGATGCAGGCCTTCGCCGCTTTCTCGCAATGCCTCTGTGTGTAACGTTTCCCCCTGGAGCACCTGGATGAGCTCCAGTTGTACGCGGCCTGAGTAGGCCAGGGCGAATTTGAGCCTGGCCTCCACCGGCTGGCCCCGGACGGAGCAGGTGCTTTGCCGTGGTTCCACCATCAGCCAGGGACCGAGGCCGAAGGTTTCGCGGTAATATGCTACCGCCCGGTCCACATCGTGAACGACGCAACCTATCTGTCCCACGCGAGGCAGTTTCAACGCCCGTCGCAGGGGCACAGCCGTTGTTGATGCGGGGGCATGGGGTAATTCCATCGCCTTCCTCCTCCGACGGCGTGGTCGGCGTGGCGACGAAGGGCCTAGCCGAACTTTTGGCGGAGCATGTCCTGCAGCGTCGGTTGGCCGATCTCTTGTAGCTCATAGCGTACCCGTTGGGTTGGCTGGGTGATCTGCACCACCCGCCGCAGGTCAATAGGTGTGGCCACGATCACCAGGTCGCAGGGGGTGGCGTGGATGGTCAGCCCCAGCTCCTCGATTTGCTTGCGACCGTAGCCCATAGCCGGCAACACCGGCCCGGTGGTGGGATATTTCTCGTAAGTCTCGACAATGGACCCCACTGCGTAGGGGCGGGGGTCTACTATCTCTGCCGCGCCGAAGCGCCGGGCGGCCACCACTCCTGCGCCGTAAGCCATCTCCCCGTGGGTCAGCGTGGGACCGTCCTCCACTACCAGCACTCTTTTCCCGCGTATCTCATCGGGGTTCTCCACAAAGATGGGTGACGCGGCCTCGATAATGGTCGCTTTAGGATTGATAGCGCGGACGTTATGGCGTACTTGGGCCACATTGGCCAGGTCGGCGGTGTCAATCTTGTTGATGACCACCACATCCGCCATGCGCAGATTGGCCTCGCCCGGATGGTACCGTACCTCGTGACCGGCGCGGTGCGGGTCTACCACCACGATGTGCACATCGGGTTTGAAGAAAGGCAGATCGTTGTTGCCCCCGTCCCAGACGATGATGTCGGCCTCTTTTTGCGCCTCTTGGAGGATGCGTTCGTAATCCACTCCGGCGTAGACGGTCACTCCCCGGTCCAGGTGCGGCTCGTATTCCTCCCGTTCCTCGATGGTGCAGTCATAGCGATCCAGGTCCTCGTAGGTGGCGAAGCGCTGACAGGCCTGCTTCACCAGATCGCCATAAGGCATGGGGTGACGGACGACGACCAGCTTCATGCCCATCTCGCGCAGGATGTCGCACACCCGGCGGGTGGTTTGACTCTTACCGGAGCCGGTCCGCGCTGCGCAGACGGAGATGACTGGCGCTTTGGAGGTCAGCATGGTGGTTTTCGTGCCCATCAGGCGGAAGTCCGCCCCGGCGGCCAGGACCTGGGAGGCTTTGTGCATCACATACTCGTGGGATATGTCCGAATAGGCGAAGACTACTTGATCTACCTCATACTTTGTGATGAGATCGTTCAACTCGGATTCGGGGTAAATGGGGATACCGTCTGGATATTGGGGACCGGCCAGTTCTGGGGGGTAGATTCGCCCTTCGATATTGGGAATCTGCGTGGCGGTGAAAGCTACTACTTCATACGCCGGGTTATTGCGGAAGTAAGTGTTGAAGTTGTGGAAGTCGCGCCCGGCGGCGCCCATAATCAGTACTCGCTCCTTCTTCATTGAAGACAGCTCCTTTCTCCATAAACCGGGTTTATAATGGTTGTTGATTTATTAATCGGGTAAAGTAGGTCGGGTTGCCAACCCGACCTACTCTGGTATGCATCGGCCTACGAACTCCTGGCTTTTCGTTGCTGCACGGGCTTCTCGCCGCGGCGGGCCAGCCAGGCCAGCACTATCCCCAGCAGGTAGAGTACTATCAGCGGAGCCATGACCAGGGCCATGTTGAAAGGGTCTGTGGTAGGGGTGATGGCTGCTGCCAGGATGGTGACGAAGACGATGGCGTAGCGCAGGTTGCGCCAGAGCATGCGCGCGCTGACGAGGCGCAGTTTAGCCAGGAAGAAGATGATTAAGGGGGTCTCGAAACTTAACCCCACCCAGAAAATTAAGTCGGTGACAAAGGAGATATATTTGCCGATGGCCCACTGTTGACGAATAATGTCGCCGAGAAAGTTCTGCAGGAACGGCACGGCGGCCGGCAGCATGACGAAGTAGGCGAAGGCCGCACCGGCCACGAAACTGATGGTGGCTCCCGGTACAATGATGTACAGATAACGCCTTTCCTGTGGGGTGAGGCCGGGGGCGATGAAGCGTAAGGCCTGGTAAACGATAACCGGCATGGACAGGGTCACGCCGGCGATGAGAGCCACTTTCATGAAAGTGCCAACGGCCTCGGTGGGAGTCAGAGCCACGGGCGGGTTATCGCCCATGGGAGCGATAAAGGCGCGCAGCAGGGAGCGGGCGAAAAAGAAGCTGAGCAGGGTGCACAGGCCCAGGGCGATGAGCGCGCGCAGCAGCCTGGTGCGTAACTCGGCGAGATGTTCAAAGAGAGACATCGCTTGCTCGTCATTCATCGGTGGGGCCATCCTCCGCGTTTTCCTCGGATGGATTCGGTCCATCGGTGGGCGGTTCGTCTGGCGACTCGGGTATCTCTTCGGTCACGGCCTGAACCGTGGTTTTCAGGAGAGTCTTGGGCAGGTCTGCTACCTCTTTAAGCGTCTCGATGCTTTCCCTGACTTCTTTGGAGGTCTCCTCAGCGCTTTTCAACTCGGCGGCGAATTCCGAGGACAACTCCTGGTAGGCTTTCTGCACCTTGCGCAGGGTCTGGGCCACGACTCTGGCGATTTCTGGCAAGCGGTGAGGGCCCATCACCAGCAGAATGATGATGAAGATGAAGATTAATTCACCAGACCCGATGTTGCTGAAAATATCCATAGATCCCTGTTCCCATTAATCTGTGGATTCACGAGCGTTTGCTTTTGGCGCGCTCCGCGGCTTTGCGCGAGGGAAGCGGGATTTGCGCGGCCAGGGTGCCCAACACGCCGTTAACGAAGCGCCGGGAGCTGTTACTGCCGAAAATCTTGGCCAGTTCCACAGCCTCGTTGATGGCGACTTTGACCGGGGTTTCGCCACTGATGGCGAACTCGTAAATCGCCATGCGCAGGATGTTGCGGTCAATGACGGCCATTTGGTCCAGGGGCCATTCAGGGGCATAGGTGTGGATCATCTCATCGAGTTGCGGCAGGTGAGCCAATACGCCCTCCAGCAGGGAACGGGCAAAGGCCTCGCCCTCCGGTGGCAGGGGTTGGGTGGCCAACCGTGCTTGCAAGACGGTGCTGGGGTTATGATTGACGCTATCTATTTCGTAAAGGGCCTGTAAGGCAACTATACGGGCGCGACGTCTGAGTTTCACAGCGCGCTACCTCGTTTGGATGGGTAGGTACAACATACTTTATGAATCCCGGCCGCCCCTTCGGCGCGGCTCAGGCCGAGGGCTCAGGGCTGAT
>JACIWR010000061.1 GCA_014360845.1 Anaerolineae bacterium | reverse complement strand
GACTCCACAAACTCATCCGCCCGCGTCTTGATGTCGGCATATTTGAGGAACCATTCGATCTTCTGGGTCAACTCCACTTTAGACTTGGCGATGGTCTCCTTGGTGTCAATCTCATACGCCAGCAGATTGGGCTCCCCCTGCACCGGGGTGGGCGCGCCAAAGACATCCTGGTCGAGCAAGCTGCTCAGGGAATGGACGGGGTTGGTCGAGGCCAGAAGT
Source organism: Anaerolineae bacterium (assembly GCA_014360845.1). Lineage (GTDB taxonomy): Bacteria > Chloroflexota > Anaerolineae > JACIWR01 > JACIWR01 > JACIWR01. Next base: position 14,607 of record JACIWR010000061.1, on the reverse strand, counting down.
GTGCGCTTACCCTGACGGGCGATCCATAGCGCTGCCGCCCCGGCCATGACCGTCTTACCCACACCGCCCTTGCCGCCAAAGAACACGTATTTCATCTGCGGGTGTTCTTCTAAGAACTGGCGAGTAGATTTCTCTATCATCATTCACCTCCAAACAGCGCCTCGGCGACTTTGCCGATCATTTCCAGACCTGTGATGTCTCGCTCGAATTCGGGAACGCAGGTCAGCACCTCATCGCCGAAGGTCTCGTAGATCTTGTCGAGGTACTTACGCTGCATCTCAATCCGGTATCGCAGGTACTCAGGAATATCTTGTTGAGCCAGTTCGGAGGGAATGACCCGGTTGACAATGTAGCCGGAGATGGGCACCTGATATTTGGCAAAGAGCTTCGCTGCTTTCAGCGTGTCGAGGATGATCATCTCCTCTGGAGTGACGACGAAGAAGAAAGCTGTCTTCTCGCGGTCGGTCAGGATTTTCGAGGAGGTATTTATGCGCTGCTTGATGTACTGCAGCTCGGCCAGAATCTGATCCTCTTCCGTCTCCTTCTTGCGCTCCATGATGGCTGCTACCTGGGCGTACTCTTGCATCTCTTCCCGCAGCTTGGTGATTTTGTCAATCCACTGGTCGTAGATGCTGGCCATGCTCAGGTAATACAAGGCGTGGCCCAGGGGCACCAGGTCGTAAATGTAATAGTCGTATTCGCCTCCAACGACGATGTCCACCACCGCGTCGAAGATGGCGCTCTCCTCCATGGCCGGCTCGGCGGCAGCAGCTTGAATGTAGTGCTCGATCTCCTCGGGTACTTCGTCCAGACCGTACATATCCAGGATTTTCTGGCGGATCTCGTCCTGATATTCCTTGATATGCCGGTCGGCGTCTATCTCTTGAGCAAACAGATTGGGCATGATCTCCACCGGACCCTTGCCGAAAATGTCGCGCTCAAAAATATCCGAAAGCGACGCCTGAGGGTCCACCGAGAAAACCAGGACTTTGTACCCTTGTTTTGCCAGCCAGTAAGCGGTGGCCGCAGAGAAAGTAGTTTTACCCAAACCTCCTTTGCCACCAAACTCCACATAGCGGCGATTGGGATGTTCTCTGAAGACCTTTGCTAATGACAACGTTGCCTCCTTCGATCACGCTAATGCATCGGTCAGGTCACGTTCGCGCAACATACGCCGCTTCCAGGTGCTGATTTGCGGCACGACGTAGGGCAGCAGACGCAACGAGTAATATGGTGGCAGAATCGGGATACCCAGCAGGTCTCCCATGGTGATGAGGATGAACAAATGCTCCATGCTGCCGCGCGTCTTCAGCGCGAAGCGAGTCATATCATGGCCCGCCATACCGTAGAGGAACTCTTTGGCCGAACGGCCCAGTCGTTTCAAGAGGCTTTCCTGATTCTCTTCCATAGGACATTCTCCTCATGAATCATCATATCCGGTCAACCGACACCCTCGATCAACTCGGCTAAGTCGGTCAGGTCGCGCTCGCGCAGTAAACTGCGCTTCCAACGATTGAGCACGGGGACGGTATAGGGCAACAGACGCAAGGTGTAATAAGGGGGCAGAATGGGCAGACCCACCATATCGCCAAAGGTGATGAGGACAAAGAGGCGCTCCACTTCTGCCCGCTGGCGTCGCAGGTCTCGCACCCAGTCGAAGACGGTCATGCCGTAAAGGATTTCACCGGCAACCCGCCTCGCTTTTCGCAGTTTATCTCGCCATCTATCCCCTGGTGACGCTCCCATGCTCATCCCAATCCGACGGTTGGATGCCGTCTGTCACTTGTACCGGACTCCTTCCCTGTACAGGCATGACGATGGGAGGGCCTGGCGCACCCTCCCATCGTCTCAGAGAAAGATCACAAAGGTCTCATGCCTTCTCGGCAGCTTCTTTAACCCGTGGACGGCGCAGGGCCCGCCAGCCATCGGCGATCAAGAACCCGGCCGCCACCACCAACGTCAGAGCGATGAGGCCGATCAAGATGTTGGCGATGGAGGCTTGAGCCGTCGTAGCAGCCGGCAATTTGACTAGGAAGCTGGTGTAGGCCAGATAGAGCAGGGCAGCTATGGTGGTGACAATCATGAAGATCGAGGGATAGAGCGCCCAGGCGTTCTTCCGGCCCTCGGACATCAGCCACAGGGAGATCAGCATCAAGGCCAGGCCGGCCATCAACTGGTTGGCCGCGCCGAAGGCTGCCCAGATGGTCAGCCAGGGGATGACCCACACGAAGAGCAGGGTCAGAAGCAGGGCCACGGTGGTGCCCACGTGCACGTTCTTCATGACCGGCACTGAGTCACCCAGCAGTTCGGCGCTGGCTACACGCATGAAGCGCACACACAACTGCATGATGGTCAGCGCCATAATGGTCAGGAAGACAGAGCCGTAGGCCGTGCCGAAGCTGGTAGGAATGCCGAGACGGCTGAGGAAGTTGGCCAGCCCTCCGGCGAAGACCGCCAGGGCCTTGCCCGCACCGCCCGCATCCTGGTAGCCCTGGAAGCTCCCCCAGGCAACGGTGGCGGTCAGGAAGGCAACAACCGCGAACACCATCTCCAGGAACATGGCCCCGCCACCCACCGGCAAGGCGTCGGTTTCCTTCTCCAGCTGCCGCGCCGTACCGGAGGTGGAGACCAGGGAGTGCCAGCCGGAGATGGCCCCGCAGGCAATGGTGACGAAGAGCATAGGCCACAGAGGCCCGCTGGCCGTGGTGAAGCTGGTGAAAGCGGGGAAATCACCTATGCCCGGGCGCCAGATGAGCATGCCCAGAATGCCTCCCAGCACCCCCAGGGACACGATCCAGAAGGAGACGTAGTTGATGGGCTGAGCGTAGGACCAGATGGGCAGCACCGAACCCAGGTAGCAGAAAATCACTACCAGCAGCGTGCCGATGACCTGCGCCTGCGTATTACCCAAGAACCAGACAGGAGAATCGGGGAGTCCGAAGATGGCCGAGAAGATGTTGGACATGAAGGGCTGAGTGCTGACCCAGATGCCCACGAAGGAGATCACGACGGTGATGATGGTGGTGAGGATGATGTCTTGCTTCCATCTGTAGGTCATCTGCCCGGCCAGGACACCCATCAGCACCACGGTGAGCATACCGAAGGGCACCTGGGGATTGGTCATCAGCACCTTCCCCACCGCGTTGCCGAAAGCGCCCATGATCAAGAGCAGATAGAAGTAGAGAAAGAGCATGAGGATGTTACGCGCGCGGGGGGAGATGAGCTTGTAGCTCAGCGCGCCCATCGTGTCTCCATCCCGGCGCACACCCATGATCATGGCCCCGTAGTCTTGCACCCAACCGATGAAAAAGGTGCCCAGGATGACCCAGACGATGGCCGGTAGCCATCCCCACTGCACGGCAATAATGGGGCCGGTGATAGGACCTAAGGCCGCGATGGACTTGAACTGGTAGCCAAAGAGGACGTTCTTGCTAGCTGGGGTGAAGTCCACACCATCCATGTACATCTTGGCTGGTGTAGCCTTCTTCGGGTCGGGCTGGACGATGTTTTTGTCAATGGTGCGGGCATACAACCCGTAGCCGATAGCTACCCCGGCAGCCGCCAAGATCAAAACGAGAATCGTAAACATTTCCGCAACTCCTTTTTGACTAGGTAGCTACTGCCTTGTCCGACTACAAGGCATACGAGTTCGCCGCCGTTAAGAGAACATCTCTCTCGACTATCACCCCCTTTCTGCCAGCTTTACCTCGCGGAGAGGTAAAGCAACGCCCCACCTGCCCGATGACGGGGATAATTGAATAAAAGGCATTGGGGCCGGCGACTACCCGCAAAATATGTGATTGTGAGCCCGCATCCAAAGCGCCAATATTTTACTACCAAATGCCCAAGATGTCAATCACCTCGGCAGGAGGGGGTGTATTTCGCTTCTGGGGCAAGTCCGAGGCGGTGGGTAGGGCTCTTTTCCTCCCGCAACCAGCACCGCCTGTTTCACGGCGGTGCGTCCTCAGCCGAGCCCAACCCGCCCTACGGTGAGGCTGCCCGGGCGGGTTGGAAAACCTGAACAACTCCTCTTTTCGAACAGCCTCTCTTAACTTGATGCGTATAGGGCATCAGGGCAGTGAGTAGAGCTTATCAGGATAATCTCTGCTTGCCGTGGGGCAAGGTGGAGCTCGGCTGCGTTGGTCAACCGGGTGAACTGTCTTCGATCTCGCGGAGTTCAACTCCGCGAGATCGAAGAGACTTTATTAGCCCTTCACTCCTCCGGCGGTGAGTCCTTCCTCCAGGAAGCGTTCCAGGGCGAGGAAGAGAATGACCACCGGTAGAGTCATGATCGTCGAAGCGGCCATGACCACATGGGGGCGCGGGGTAGGATCGTTGAAGATAACGTTGATTTTGATGGGCATGGTGAACATCTCGCGGCTGTTCAAAAACACCAGAGCGTAGAGGAACTCGTTCCAGGCAATCATGAAGGTGTAAATAGCTACCGAGACCAGGGCAGGGATGGCCAGGGGTAGCGTGATGCGCCAGATGACCTCCACGCGACTGCAGCCGTCAATCAGACCAGCCTGCTCGATCTCCGCCGGGATGGTGCGGAAATAGTTGGCCAGCATGTACAGGGCCACTGGCAGGGTCTGAGCCAGATAGGTGATGACCAGTACCGCCAGGTTATCCTGCACCTCGAACCCGATCCGCGCGCCAATCTGAGATACCATAGCGAACAAAGGAATGATCAGCAGAATGCCCGGAAACAGGTACACGATCAAGATGCTGTTCAGCAACAGCTCTTTGCCACGGAAATGCAATCTGGCCACCGCATAAGCACCCAGTGTGGACAGGATCACGGCGATAAGAGAGGTGGGCACAGCGACCTTGATACTGTTGATGATATTGCGACCAAAATTCTCGTAGCTGGAGGTTCTGGAGACCGGAGCATTGGGGTCGAAGAGTTGCCGGTAGGCGTCCAATCGCAGGGAAGCGGGGATATAGGCCGGCCTCCGCCCTCCAATCTCGGCGTAGCTCTTGAACGAGGAGCTCACCATCCAATAGAAGGGAAACAGTATGCTGGTCAAAAAGAAGATCAGGGTCACCGCGAAGATGAAGCGAGGCCAGGTGATCCAGCGTGCCAGGTGGTCAATGAAGTTCAAGCGCTCATCTCTTCTAGTAGTCATGAGTGCCTCCCTATTCTTCGACGTTGCGCATCACAGTGCTCACGTAAATCACCAGGAACACTACCAGGATGAGCAACAAGATCATGGCGTTAGCAGCTCCTTTGCCGAAGTTGTACGACTTGAAGCTGAATTGATAGGTGAGCACTGGGAGGACGTTGGTGCCGAAGCCGCCGCCGGTCAGCAGGAATATGTCATCGAACTTGTTGAAGGTCCAAATCAACCGCAGCAAGAAGACGGCACCCAACACGTAACGCAGTTCAGGCAAGGTGACGTACCAGAATTTGTGCCAGGTATTCGCTCCATCTACATCGGCGGCTTCATACAGGGTCTTGTCAATGGCCTGTAAGCGGGCCAGAATCATCAACATGGCGAAGGGGAAATAGCGCCACGCCTCGAAGATGATCACCAGCAGCAAGGCCAGGCCGCGGGTGGAAAGGTATGCTTGGGGCAACTGGATGAGGTGTAGCCGCATCAAGATGTCATTGAGCACTCCCGATGGGCGCGGGTCCAGAATCCAGCGCCAGACAAAGGCCACGCTGACGATGGGCGCGACGTAGGGGAACAAGAAGATGGCTCTGGTGATCCCCCGTGCGCGGAAAGGACGGTTGAGGAGCAGCGCCGCGATCAGGCCGATGAGCACGGTCAGGATGGTGGCGCTGAAAGAATAGACGATGCTGGTGACCGCCGCTCCCCAGTCCTGGAGACTGTGGAACTTGAAGGCGAAATCGTTGAAGACGTAGCGGTAGTTGTTCAAACCCGCGAAAGGTGCGTGGAAAACGTCGTTCAGGTTCTTCAGCCCCACCTCGTGAAAACTGATCCAGATGCTGAAGATCGCCGGGAATACCACCAGGCCGAAGACGATTAGGGCCGTGGGAAGGACTAACATCCAGGCCAGGCGGGCTTCGCGTGCCTGGAGAGAATACCAGCGGCGGCGGAGCGAGGGTTGCGGGACTTGGGCGGAAGCAGCCATAATAGCCTCCTCAATTAGCTGGGTGTCCGCTTCTGGGGAAGGTTCAGAGAATAAGTCGGGTATCGTCATCGGTCTTGCCTGGGGCTCTAATGAGCTTTCAGAAAATGATCGGGGTATCGCCCCAGGCTGAAGCGGCGGAAGGGCGCTGCAAGCGACAATGATCGTTCGAGCGCACCAATAGCCTGCCTTCAGCGGGTTTGGGCTGCTCAGGCGAACGCTCGGGGCGTAAGCGACCGGACAGCTTCTGTAACCCAAATAATTTCTTAACTTCATTAAGCCCCAGCCCGAGCCGGTCGAGGGCCTCAGCCCAGGGCGGTCAGGCTTCCATACCCGATGATTTCTTGGAGTTCAGAAGAAGCGGGTGAGAGTTGGGGACGCAGCGGGGATGCTGCGCCCCCAACGGTAAGCTTACTCGTTTTGCTATTCTGCCTGGCGCTCGGCCAGCATGGCCTCGACTTGTTCCTGAAGCCACTCGGCAGCGGTCTCAGGGGTCATCGTGCCTTCCAGGGCGATGGCGCTGATAGCCTGCGGAATCAGCAGTCGTCCCTCGATGTCGCCGACCACTGCGCGCTCCGTGGCATCGTAGTCGGGGCGGAAGAGCCAGCGCTGCATAGACTCGTAGCCGTTGGCGATCTGGTCTAGCGTTTCATCCGAGTAGTGCTGGAAGAAGGGGCTCAGGTCTTTCCAACCGTCCACGGCGCTCTTCAGCACAGGCACTTTGCCAAAGGGAGCCAGGGCAAGGATGTCCTGGTAGTTCTGGCCGGTCAGGAACCACTTGATGACCTCCTGAGCCTCGGGATCGGCACCCTTCATGATGCCCAGGGTTACCAACTGCCCGTAGGAAGCGGAACCGTTGGGCCCGACCATCTGCGGGGCAAAGCCGGTCTTGAGGGCCAGGTCTTCCACGGCGATCTCGACCTTGCCGCCGCCCTCCGTGCCGGAACCTTCGACCAGGTCGTCCATGATGTAGGTGCTGTAGAACAGCATGCCGGACTGGTCTAGCTCATAGGACTCGCGCGCCCCGCGCCAGTACTGCGGGCCGGGCATGGCACAGCGTTGCAGGTCGGTGTAGAACTTGAGGGCCTCGACCATCTCCGGCGTGTTCATGGTCACGTTGCCTTCTTCGTCGAAGGGCCAGGCGTTATTGGACATGGCCACTTGCTCGAAGACCTGGTGTGGGTAGTTCTGGCCTGGGTCTGTGGGCAAGGTCAGCGCGTACAGCAGATTGCCCGTGCCGGGGAGGGCGTCGCAGGCGGCGTTGATGTCGTCCCAGGACACCGGTGGGTTGAGGCCGGCCGCTTCGAACATGTCCATGCGGTACCAGATGGCCTGGATCCAGCCGTCGAAGGGCACGGCCGCGTACTTGCCGGTGGAGGGATCGGTGACCATTTGTAGCGGGCCGGCGCGGAAGTCGTCCTCGCCGATGCTCTTGATCACCGCCTCGGCGGCGTCCTCGTCCAGGATGCCATCGGCGGCGAAGGCCGCCACGCGCTCCACACCCATGCGCACGATGTCCGGCAGACGGTTGGCGGCCAGGGCGGTGGCGATGCGCTGAGAGATGGTGGCTTCGTCAATGGGCACGATGCGGATTTCGATATCGGGGTGTTCGGCCATGAAGCGCGCTGCGACCTCTTCGTACACGGTCACGCGTTCTTCCTCGTTGTCGGTGGTCCAAAACTCGATGACGGTTTTCTCACCAGCCGCCGGCACGACCACCGTCTCTTTGACCGTCACCGGGACCGTTTCCTTCACCACCACCGTCTCTTTGATGACCTGGGGTGTTGGGGTGGCGCAGGCGGCGAGGACCATTGAGAGCACCACCAGGGCCGATAGCAGGGTAGCAAGCTTTTTCATGACTCTCCTCCTTGACTAAAGATTGTTGGGAAAGTGAACTCACGAACTCCGGTAATAGACGAATTGTGTGTTGACATCACCCCCTTTCCTCGTAGGCTGAGTTGGTGAGCTGCGGTAGATGAATCACTGCGCGGGGCCACTGGACTGGCGCAGGATCAGGGTGGGTTCCAGGATGAGGTGGTAGTTGTCCAGGGGCTCCCCTGTGATAATCTGGATGAGCATCTGACAGATGCGGCGGCCAATTTCGTAGATGGGCTGGCGCACGGTGGTGAGGGGTGGGTGAGCGTGGGCGGCCAGCGGGATGTCGTCGAAACCGGTGATGGCCACATCGCGGCCCACGGTCAGGCCACGTTCGTGGGCGGCGCGCATGGCACCCAGGGCCATCAAGTCGTTGGCCACGGCGATGGCCGTGGGGGGCCGGTCCAGGGCGAGCAAACGGTGGGCGGCTTGATAGCCGTCTTCCTCGGTCAGATAACCGACGTGGACCAATTCTTCGTCGTACTTCAGACCCCCTTCTTGCAGGGCGTCGCGATAGCCTTGCAGGCGGTGGAGGGCGAAGGTGAGGTTCAGAGGGGCGCTGATGTAGGCGATGCGGCGGTGGCCCAGGTCAATGAGGTGGCGCACGGCCTGATAGAGGCCGTGGTGGCCGTCCACGTCGAGGTAAGGGGAGTTCTCGTCAGCGTGGGAGCGGCCAAAGGCGACGAAGGGGAAATGGCGTTGTTTCAGGAAAGAGAGGCGGGGGTCGTCAACCCTGGTGCGCACCACCAGCATGCCGTCCACGCGGCGTCCGTCCACCAGGCGGCGATAGGCTTCTTCTTCTTCGGGGCTGTCGGGCGAGCGGGTGCAGACCAGGAGGTCGAAGTTGTGGCGTGCGGCCTCGTTGCCGATGCCGGCCAGCAGCTCGCTAAAGAAGGGGTCGGAGAAGCGCGGGCCAAAGGTAGGGATGACGAAGCCGATGGTGTCGGTGCGTTGTTTCTGCAACTGGCGGGCGGTGACGCTGGGGTAGTAGCCCAGTTCTTCGGCAGCGCGGAGGATTTTCTGGCGGGTTGTTTCGGCGACGTCATCGTAGCCGCCTAAGGCGCGGGAGACGGTGGTCACCGAGACGCCCACATGACGGGCGATGTCCTTGAGGGTAACAGCCACAGTACAGCCCCCTTGCTGGTGAAATCCAAAACGTTTCGGAAGTCATTTATATTATAATCCAAAACGTTTCGGATGTCAAGCAGAAGTTCATTGGGGTAGGGCTTTTCAAAGAATCGGCCTAGGTGACAGTCACCCCCGATCTGCTGGTGAGAAAGACGCTCAGGGAGCCGTATCTTGCTATCTTTTGCGAGCCTCCCGTGCCGAAAAGGTGACTGTCACCTGGCCTGCGTTAGAATATTGAAAAGCCTTGCATGGGGTGCGCTTCAGTTTGGGGGCGAAGAAAAATTGCACCACCTGATCTCGCGGAGTTTGACTCCGCGAGCGGAGGGTTTGTCCCGCAGTGCAACTGCGGGACAGCGAAAGGCGCAGCAGCAAGAAGGATTGCACCCTGAGCGCAGCGAGAGAGGTGCGGCGCACCTTGAAGGCGGATCTAGGGTATCAGCGGCGACAGGTAGCCTCGTAATGCTTCCAGGGAGTAGTATTGACGGGCGATTTGAAAGTTGTGCTCGACCACCTCTTGCCGCAATTGAGCATCGGTGAGCAAGTCCACTGCCTGGTCGGCGGCTGCCTCGATGATCTGAGGGGCTACCCGTACCAATCCCAGGTCATCACGCCCCTGGATTTCGGAGCCCAGGGAGACAACGCGAAAGCCCTTGTTTTTGATGTCGGCTTGATAGACCGGGTACTCGAAGAGCATCAGGGGGAGGCGAGCGCGCAATGCCTCCAGAAATTGGTTGCCCCATCCCTCCCACAGGCTGGGGTAGGTGACGAAATCGGCGAAGACATAGGTATCCCACAGCGAGTAGAGTTTCTGTCCACCTCGCATTTGCCGCCGCCCGGCCACCAAATCTCCGATGAAGAGCGCGTCAATCCCTGTGCGTTTGATTTTCTGTTTGAGCAGGCTGAGATAGCGTTCGCTGGGGTCTTCCGAGTATCCCGCCAATACCAGCACGATGCGGCTGTCGTCCTCGAAGGGGCGTCCGTCGTACAATCCGCGCTGGCGGAGGCGGGCTCGTCGCTCCGGTCTATTCAATGCTTTGACGAAATCTACGGCCAGTTCGATGCCTTTGCGCCGGACGATGCGGGTGGCTTGCAAGATCAGGACATCGTTTGCTTTTAGTCCGATGCGGGCGCGGAGGTCTTGATTGTAATCATCCGGCTGCCACGGTGGGGCGTCGAAATCGAAGATATTGGGCACCACCGTGGACTCGATACCCTTCCGCTCCACCAGTTCCCGTTGCGCCAGGCTATTGATAACCACGTGCCGGGCCAATGGGTCGTGGGGGGGCAGGTACTTATCGGCCAGTTCGATGGCCGTGGCACAGGTCAGGACCACGCCCTCGGTTCGCTCCCAGTAAAAATCGTGGTTGTGGGCCAGGGCAGGTAGTTGCAATTGATGCATTACCCGCGCCAGGGCGATGGCTACCGGCGGGCTGGCGGCCACAGACCAGATGTTTTGGGGGATAAGAAAGTCAATGTGTTTTCGTTCCACAAAGTCCAGTATTCTGCGCTCAATGACATCGGCAAGACGTAGCAAGTCGGCTCTGTAAGCTGCGTCATCGGCGTAATCGTGCAGCTCACAGAAAGTGTTGTGGTAGAGGCGCTCAGCATCTGGGCGGTGATGATACATTTCCTCGATCAGAGTGCCCTCCACTGCACCCAAGTCACCGGCACAGAGATGGACTGTGTGGCCCATGTCTTCTAACACGCGTTTCCATTTGTCAATCTCCAGCGAGACTCCGTCCGTCCCGCCCACTTTGTAGTGGAAAATGCCGATGGTTTTCATCCCTTCTCCTCCAATCGCCACCATTTGATCAATCTCCAGGTCAGGGTCTGTTCCCAATCTCCCTCCCAATCCCGGCTGAAGAATTCCAGGAAGTGGAACGTATCGGCGATGAAGGGTTCAGTGGGTAACGGTGCCTCGCGCAGATAATCCAATACTGCCTCGTGCATGGATGGGGATATATCGCGGAAGGCCAGGGTGATATGGGCCTCAAAGGGTTGGCCCAGGTCCGCCGCAACGAAATCGCAGTCGGGGGCGATGAAAGGACGGACGGCATCTACCACACGTTGGCGCAAGGCCATCATCTCCGGGTTGGGGGCGTTGTCAAGACGGGAGATGTTTAGTCCTATGCCGATTTGATCAATGCGGAAACCACTGAAGTGCACGGCGAAAGGACGCTGCACGGCGAAAACAGCGTCCAGGTGCTCGATGAGCGGGTCCAAGGGCCCCGGCGTTTTCTTGAAGAAGCCTTTGATGGTCGCATGTACTTGGAACTGGTCGGCGGCGATGAAACCGAACTGCTTGCGCAGCATGTAATGAATCTCGGCCACATCGCGGGCTATCTTGTAGGGCGGGATGAGATAAACGGCGAAACGTGATCGGGTAAGCTCTGTGGTGGTCAAAACGTCTCCTCCTGGGTGTGGGCCTATTGTGGTAACAGGCGCAAGGTCACAATCTGATAAGGTTTGATGGAGCAGCGCAGGCGATGGTCTTCTACTTCTAAGCGCTCCGAATTCTCTTCTAGCAAATTGGTGCGCCAGGCTGCGGCCAAAGGAAAAGCCGTCGTCAAGGTGAACTCGCCCCGCTTGCGCTGGTTTTCATACAAACGCACGATGATTCCCTGGCCGTCTTCGGCTTGTTTGATAGTTTCGATCACGACGTTGGGCTGGTCGGTGCCGAGGAAGGATACAGGCCGCATGTTGCGCTGGACATCGGGCTTGATGCCTCGGGTAGCGCTCCAGACGATGATGGGGTCGTTCAAAGCGTAGGCGGCGGCCACAGTGGACTCGTCCCAGGGGCCGTGATGCGGAAGCAGGCTGTAGGCGAAGCGATGCTCGCCTTGGTCCGCCTCTGGATCGGGGATGGTCGGGCTTCGCAGCAGGCTCAGGCGTATGGTGTTGCCGTGGATGTCGTGGCCATACTTGCAGTCATTGAGCAGGCTGACCCCATAGCCGCCTTCGCTCAGGTCCACCCACTTGTGGGCACAGGTCTCGAAGCGTGCCCAATCCCAACTCGTGTTGCGGTGGGTCGGGCGCTGGATGTTGCCCCATTGGATTTCATAGGTGGCCTGCGGGGCGAGGACATCTACCGGGAAACTCACCTTGAGCAGAATGTGTCTTTCGCGCCATTGGATGGTGGTATCAAAGTCCAGGCGTGGGCTGTTGTAGGCCAAAGAAATGCGCTGGGTATACTCGCTGTTCAAGATGCGTCGTCGCATTTCCAGGGTGGCGCGTAGCGGGCCGCTTTCTATTACTTGTATCGAGGCTGCCGGTTCTGCCAGCCACATCCTGTCGTCATAGAAAATATCTATATCCCAGGCATCTGGGTTGATAGGGCGGTCTTCAAAGGCCTGAAACTGGTTGGCTTTGGCACCGGCGGGCAGCACTTCACGGTCGTGCAGCTTATCGTAAAGGCGGACAATGTCGCCAGCTTCATCTAACTCCACTCGCAGGTAATCGTTCTCCAGGGTTCTCGGCGTGGCGGTGATGGCGGAGGCGGGCGGCGGGTGATCACCAGCGCGCGCAGAGTCAATGACCAGGGGTGTTACGCTATAAGGTGGTAATTCCCCAACGTCGAGCAGAAAGCCTCCGGCGGCTGGCTGGGCGGGGATGGGAGACCCGTCTGCACGGCGCAGTGCTGTGCTTTCGACCGATGGGTTAGGCCAGAAGGCCAGGTCGCGGCGGGGAAAAGCGGTCGGATTCACCAGCAAGACGTCGCCGGGCAGGATGTCTGCTATCGCAGACAGGGCCTCATCGCAGACTTGTTGTCCAATCCGGCGAATCTCGGCGTATTGCTGCTGCGCTTTGGCGTAAACGGGGCCTATGCTGCTGCCGGGAAGTATATCGTGGAATTGGTTGAGGCACATCAGTTCCCAAGCACGGTGCAAAGCGGAGTGGGGATAGCGGTACTGGGGATTGATCACAGAGGCCAGGGTGGCCAGGAATTCGGCATCGTGCAAGAGAAACTCGTTGCGGCGGTTGGCGCGCTTGTTGCGGCTCTGGGTCGTGTATGTGCCGCGATGGTTTTCCAGGTACAGCTCGCCGTTCCAGGTCGGCAGGCGATCCCCTACAGTAGCCTCCAGTCTGCGGAAGAATTCTTTCGCCGTGCCGCAGTGGATTTGTGGTGTGGCGGGGAATTCGCCCATCACGCGGATGTTCTCCAGCATTTCCCGTGTCGGCCCGCCACCCCCATCGCCGTAACCGTAGGCCATGAGCAGGGGAGGTGTCACTCCCCCTCGCCCGCAGTCTTTTTGTTGGAAGTTCCGCCAGGTGCCGAGGACTTGTTCGGGGGTGGCTTGGGCGTTGTAGGTGCTGGCGTGGGGGCTACCTTGTTGGGGTGTAGTGCTGAAATGAGTGAGGACACGTGTCCCGTCCAAACCCTGCCACCAGAAGGAATCGTAGGGCCAGCGATTGTACTGATTCCACCCTATTTTGATAGTGAAGAAGTACTCCAGGCCCGCCGCTTTGATCAGTTGGGGGAGACTCCAGGGGAAGCCAAACACGTCAGGCAGCCACAAGACTGGGGCCTCGGCGTCGGCACCGAAGTGTTCTTTGAAGAAAGTACGGCCCAGCAGAAGCTGGCGCGCCAGCGACTCGGCCCCGGTGATATTGCAGTCGGCCTCCACCCACATGCCTCCCAGAGGTTCCCACCGTCCTTCAAGCACACGCTGCTTGATCTGCTCGAACAGGTCAGGGTGGTCCTGGCGCACGAAGTCGTACAACTGGGGTTGGCTCTGGCTGAAGTGGAATTCCGGGAACTGTTCCATCAGCCGTATCACATTGTAAAAGGTTCTCTCGGCCTTGCGCCTGGTTTGGTCTAGGGTCCACAACCATGCCACGTCAATGTGAGCGTGTCCCACGGCGGTGATATTCACATTCGAAGGTCCTCCGGCTTGGGCGATGCCTTGCCGCAGGGTAGCGTAAGCCTCGGGCACGCTGGCATAGAAGCGCTCGGCCAAGGGCTCGCGTGTGTCTAGGACTTTAAATGCTTCGTCTAGGGCGGTGTATAGATGGGCGCGTGCCGGCTCGTTTTCACTCAGATGGTCGGCGATGCCCAAGGCAACTCGGGCCAGGGCGACGAAGTCGCGGGTGGGCTGATCAATTTGCACCAGGGCGCCCTCGCGCATCAGCAGCCTGGCGTCCTTGTCGTTGCGGAGAGTGCCGGCCCAGCCGTGAAGTGCTAGCAGATGCTGGGCCCCGTCATGGAGGTCGGGGGGCAACACTACTTCTTGGTGATGCCGATCACAGGCAGCGTAAGGCACACCGTCAATGTACACCAGGGCCTCGGGATGGCTGAAGTCCCCTGCCTCTCCAATGGGCAGGTGCAACGCGATCGGGGTGTTAGCATCCCATTGGGCAGGGACTTGAAATCGGGTGCGCAGCACGAAATTTTCGCGCGGTTCACACCAATAAGTGCCCCACGACAGCTTCTCCCAATCTCCATCGTCCAGTGCTGGTGAGATAGGCGGATCGGCTGGGGTATTTGTCAGCTTGAGATAGCGAAAGGGC